>CANPWE010000049.1 GCA_947581895.1 uncultured Clostridia bacterium
AAGTAAAAATCATATATATTTTATGATTTTTACTTTTTTTTCTTAAGTTGTTGGTATTGACCCCGTCCCCTTGTCTACTGGAATTATCCAGTTGATGTGAGCCGTAGCTCTAATGTGAATTGTTTATATTTTCATAATATCATATTATGTTAATTTTGTTAAGTATTTATATTCTATTAGTTAGTACATCAAAACAATATAATTTCTCTCCAGTAGATAATACTTCTAGAAATTTTGCGCCGAATTTTTCATAGTAGTTCTCTAAATCAGTTTTTAAATATAATTTGCTAATGTTTCTTTTTCTAGCTTCATCTAAAATTGCATTATTAAGTATTTTTGAATAACCATTTCCTCTGTATTTTTCCTTAACATACATAGTTGCATACCATGGAGATAAGTCTTTTCTTTCATCCCCATCTGTTGGAAATATTGAGATAAATCCAATTAGACTATCATTATCTAATAGTATCAACTTGCAGTAATTAGGGTTTTCAAAATTTGATTTTATTTTCGAGATTTTATTTTTTACTTTTGATTCAAATTCTTCCCTTGATAAATCTGTTTGTCCCCATTCTTTTTGAGTAAGAATTGCAACTTCATCTATATATTTTAGCTTGTCTTTTAGATTATATATTTTTAACATATCTTCATTCTCCTAAAAAATTATTTTTATAAATTATACCAATCTTTTTCATATATGTCTATACATAATTTTTGTTATTTTGCTTATTTATTTAGGTCATTTTTACTTAAGACAAAAACTCCGTCCCTTTGTCTATATGACTTTAATCTGCTATCATCTACTCAACTCCTTAATCTTATCTCTTAACTCAGCAGCTTTCTCAAACTCCATAGCTGCTGCACACTGCAACATCTCATCAGTTAATTTATTTATCAAATCTTCCATTGTAGTATTTTCATCTAATTTATATTCTTCTTGAGCTTCCTCAACTATACTTGCTTTAATAGTATCACGAATTGATTTTTGAATTGTTTGTGGTGTTATACCATTTGCTTCATTATATTCCATTTGTATCTTACGTCTTCTGTTGGTTTCAGTAATTGCCTTTTCCATACTATCTGTTAATTCATCAGCATACATTATAACTCGTCCATCTGTATTTCTTGCAGCTCTTCCTATTGTTTGAATTAAACTTCTTTCTGAACGCAAGAACCCTTCTTTATCTGCATCTAATATAGCTACTAGTGATACCTCAGGAATATCTAATCCTTCTCTTAAAAGATTGATTCCAACTAATACATCAAATTCTCCCATACGCAAATCACGAATAATCTCCATTCTTTCAAGTGCTTTTATTTCTGAATGCATGTATCTTACTTTTATATCTATACTTGATAAGTACGAAGTTAAATCCTCAGCCATTTTTTTAGTCAGAGTAGTAACTAATACCCTCTCCCCTTTTTCTACTGTTAAGTGAATTTGTGTAATTAAATCATCTATCTGATTTGTTACTGGTTTTACCTCAATCTTTGGATCTAGCAATCCTGTAGGTCTTATAATTTGTTCTACAACATTATCCTTAGAATGTTCTTTCTCATAATCTGCAGGTGTTGCACTTACAAAAATAACTTGATTGATTCTTTCTTCAAACTCTTCAAATTTTAATGGTCTATTATCAAATGCAGAAGGTAATCTAAACCCATAGTTTACCAATGATTCCTTTCTTGCCCTATCTCCATTATACATTGCTCTTACTTGTGGTATAGTTGCATGTGATTCATCTATTAATAACAAAAAATCATCTGGTAAATAATCAAACAATGTAAATGGTGGTGAACCTGCTGGTCTACCACTTATATGTCTTGAATAATTCTCAATTCCTTGGCAAAATCCAGTTTCAATCATCATTTCAATATCAAAATTTGTTCTTTCTTGAATTCGTTGTGCTTCTATTAGTTTATTATTATCCTTAAAATATTTGATTCTTTCCTCCAATTCTTGTTCTATTGTTTTTACAGCCCTATCCATTTTTTCTTTTGTTGTTGCATAATGTGAATTTGGAAAAATCATAACATGATTTCTTATACCAATTGTTTTACCAGTTAATGGATTTATTTCTGATATTTTTTCTATTTCATCTCCCCAAAATTCTACTCTTATTGCACTTTCTCCCCTATCTGATGGATATATTTCTACAATATCACCTTTTGCCCTAAAAGTTCCTCTTTTGAAGTCCAATTCATTTCTAGTGTACTGCATATTTATCAGTTTTTTTAACATTGCATCTCTATTTTTTTGCATTCCCGGTCTTAGAGATATTATTAAATTTTCATAATCAATAGGGTCTCCGTAATCCATATATACATGATACAGATGCTACTATTATTACATCTTTTGTTTCAAATAAAGATGCTGTTGCTGAATGGCGTAATTTGTCTATTTCATCATTTATTGATGAGTCTTTTTCTATATATGTGTCTGATTGTGGAATATAGCTTTCTGGTTGATAGTAGTCGTAGTATGAGACAAAATACTCAACATTGTTTTCAGGAAAAAATTCTTTGAATTCGCTATATAATTGTCCAGCTAGTGTTTTATTATGTGCTAAAACCAGTGTAGGTTTTTGTACTTTTTCAATTATATTTGCCATTGTGAAAGTTTTTCCGTGAGCCTGTAACCCCTAGAAGTGTCTGGTATTTCTTACCTTCTTTTATTCCTTTTGATAAATATTCTATTGCCTGTGGTTGGTCACCAGTTGGCTTGTAATTTGATACTAATTTAAACATATTTCCCCCTTTTGTGACCTAACACTATGACGCTAGTCAGCCTAAAAATTCGTGTAATTTTATAAAAAATTCGTGTAATTTCCAATTTTACTACACCGATTTTAGTTACATAAATTGCCTTTACACGAATTAGGTCACAAACTTTATATTTTCAAACTAAATAACATTAACTAAGACTAAATAACATTATTTAATATCAATATATTATTTATAACACGTTTTACATAAAAAAACAAGGTATTTGGTTATACCCTGTTTTAATGTTATAATGGTTATCAATTTAAATTCTTGTTCTATTTTACTTTTTCCATTTCAATAATGACCTCTTGCCCATTATTTTTAAATAAATGTACTTTTAAATTTTCAGTAGCATCAAATTTTGTTAGATTAAAAGTATTATAATATTTTGAATTTCTATCATTACCTATACTTAATTCTCCATCCCCATCATTTCTTTGAGAGATATAGAACTTTTTACCATTTGTTGTTTCTACATATTCTTCATTACTCATTTGCAAATCTTCTGTTTTACTTAAATATATTTTAAAGGCTGTATTTGATAATTGTGCTTTTTCTATAATGTAATCTCCACCAGTAATATTTTTCGCTTTGTAATAAACAATTTCCCTACTATACATTTTTTCTGGTACATCTAATTCAAATTTCCATTGACCATTATAGATAGGGTTTTCATTAGGATTTTCCATATTTTTAGTAACTTTTATTTTGCTGAATGTTACAATTAATTTTTTTGAATTTGGAAAATTCACAGGATTACCTGTTGCAGTTACATAGTTTTTAATTTCGTGTTCTCCAACGATTTTATTCTCGTTGCTATACCCCCCAAAATATAATTTATAATTATTTTTAGAACCTTCTTTATCTTTATATAATTCCTCTATGTTATCTTCTTCCGCTTCTGCTTCCATTGTTGCAAATACCTTTTTCCCTGTTTCATCAACAACCTTTAAATCTACTAATTCTAGCCCAAGCATTTCATTTACATTATATTTTTCATCAAATTTTATATCAAAAACAATATCAAAATTAGCATCATCAAGCAAAAAATAATCTACTGAAATATCTATTCCTTCAGATGTTTGATGTTCCATATTTACTTTCTCGATATAATCGTTCTCAACAGCAATTTGTACACCCTGACTACTATTATTTCCAAACTTATCTGCATATTTTTTTGTTAATGTAATACCTGTGGTAGCAAGTACTGTTGTTGATAATATTATTCCTGCTACAATTCCTATACTTTTTCCTATTTTATTTTCATTCTTTTCCACAGTTATATTTCTCTCCTCATTATTAAATATAGCAATTTTCATTTTGACTTTTTCAAATATTTCTTTATCATTCATATAAATTACCCTTTCTTTATTTTTTTTCTGATTCTATATAATCTTGTTTTTACATTAAACTCTGAAATTTTTAATTTATTAGCTATATATTTTATTGATTTAGAATAATAGTAAAAATCTTTGAATATTTCTTTATCGATATTTTTCATTTTGTTTAGCATTTCTTCAATTCTATTAATTTTTTCAATATTATCATTTAAGACATCTACTTTGTCAAAGCTATATAATACATTATCATATTCTGAAATATCTATGTATATATTAATTTTTCTTAATTTTTCCCTTACCAAATTTCTTGTTATTCCAGCAATATATGAACTTAATAATTTATCTGTTATTAATTTTGTTTGATTTTTCCATACAATAAAAAAAACATCTGAAGCAATTTCTTCTTTATCTTCATTGCTCAAATTGTTCAAATCCATATTATTTATTATTTTTTCTATGTATGGAGTATAGTCTTTTATTATTGTTTCTAAGTCAATGTTTTTGTTTATCATATAATCTACTATTAATTTTTTTTCTTTCAATTTAAATTTAACACTCCTTTTTTAAGATATCTTATATTTATATATTGATAAAAAAACACAATAGGTAACACTTTTTCTATACTTTTATTTTACTATAAACATCCATATTACTAATATTAATTTTCATTTATTTTATTATATATTTTACTTATAACTTTTACAACAATATTTCTATAATTGATATATTTGCATTTTTACCATATTTCACTGTATAATCTTGATTTAGTGTTTTAGTTCTATAATACAAAGAAGTACTTGTTTTTGCACAAATACTTCTTATAATTTATATTTAATTAATTTTTTAGAAACTTTTGTTTTTTTACAATATTGTAATTTATATAAAACCTTTATTCTTTAATATATCTCTAACTTCTTTTATTATTTCTTTTCTCAACCAAACCTGATTTAATCCTAAAACATCACCTGTAAAAGATTTATTAAATAATTCTTCTAAGTTTTTCTTAACTGTAGTATTATTTGTAATTATATAACTTTTGCCATCTTCTAACGAAATTACATTTAACATCCATTCAATTTTATATCATCATAGACAAACTACCAATTATACTATTAAGCTCATCTGCTCTTACACATTTTCTTCCAACACCTTTGGCAACAATTATTATTTCACCATCTATATCATCATTTTCTAATTCTTCTACTGATTTTAATATACGATTAACTTCATCTTGATTTAATTTAGATTTGTCCATAATATTATATTTGGGTAGACGATACATTGGATCATGAACAACATTAGTTCCATAAAATTTTGTATAGGAATATGCTCGTGCAGATGTATATTTTTCTAATTTTGAAATAATAGGATAAATTTTTACATATTTGAACATTAAATTATCATTGGTTATTCGTATATGTATATCATTATCATCTTTTCTATGTATGTCCAGTAAAAACGGCTCATATACTAATTTCTCTTTGTCGTCATCAATTTTTAATTTATATACAAATACACCTATAACAGCAATTGCAATAACATCACTTACAAAAAGATTTCCAACACTTGTATTATTTATATTAGCACAATCAATATTAATTATAGTTAATGTGATAACAATAATTATTATTACTATAATCTTTATTAATAATTTCTTTTTATTTTTTTTCATTACAAAAACCTCATCTTTATTCATTACATATTTCTATATTTTCAAATTCTACTATAACAGTTGCATTAATCTATTTTTCTCCGGTATTGTTTGTTTACCTTTTTATTATAATATAATGTTGCTATTTCAGTTAAATTTAGATTTTCTTTTTCTTTTAATATATTAGCAATTATATCTGGTATATCTTTGCTAAGTATATTGTTGTTTCTTCTTTTTTATTAATAACTTTGTTTAATATAAAAAACGTTACTAATCCAACAATTATCAAACACAATACTATAATTAAAATTTTTACACTTTTTTTTCATAAATAAGCTCATTCCTTCATATTATTTTTCTAAATATGACTATATTCTTTAATAATTGTAATAAAAAACCAAAGGAATGTCAACACTCATTTGTTCTTTTTCTTAATTGTACTTTTTATTTCTTTTGCATTATAATACATTCTTCTTTATAATGCTAGATATTATTTCAATAGCCACATTTACGCATATACTAATTAAATCATACTGTTCATGTAATCTTCCCCTGTATAATATATGTGTGATACCAAAACCACTTTATCTTCTTCTATTATTGTGTATAGAATTACATAATTTCCAATAATAATTTTTCTATATTCTCTGTTTTTTCTATCTTTTTTCCCGGCTGTAGCAAATCTTTCTGGTGAATGTTGTAAATTTCTTATATTATCTCTTACTTTAATTCTTAGTCTATCAGATGCTTTTTCTGCTTTTAGTTTGGTTTCTATATACTTGCAAATATCTTCGATTTCCTCTAAACATGTTTCAGAAATTACAACCTTATATTCCATACTGTTCTTCCCACTCCTTAAAAACTTCTTCAGCATCTTTTACTCTACCATTGTTATAGTCTTCTTCAGATTCCATAATTTTTCTGTTTATTTCTTCATCTAATAATTTTTTTCTGTATTCTTCTATGCTCATAACAAATACTGTATCTTCTTCGTTCTTACTTAATACAATATCTCCATACTTATTTAATGCTGCTTCGATTACTGATTGCACATCTTTTAATTGTTGCATATACATACACCTCTCTTTGCTTATATTCACTAATAGTATAACATAAATTGCACTTTTTTAAAATACTATTTTTAGATTTTATGAATTATCCTAAATCAAAATAAAGTAAAAAACCTGCTAAACTGACTCCAAATAATATAAAATAAAATCCTATACTACTTTTTTTAGTAAATCTGTTATATTCTTCCTCTGTAATTGACTCCTCTGGATTGTCTGTATCATAAAGAATTCTTATTATATCTCCATTGTTATATACTTCTTCTACTGTACAATTCTTTCTAATATATGTATTATTATCAACATTATATTTATATGAATATCTATATTTTACGAAATATCTTCGACTTGTTAATAAGGGATCTGCACCATCAAAAGAAGTAACCATTGCTTTTCCTTCATTAACCTTCATTTTTTTATACCTAATAAATCTAATATAATTTTTTCTTGCTTTCCATAGTGAATATATCATAATTATAAAAAAGCCAAACATTTCTATGACGTATTTATTTTCATCATATTTATTAACTGAATTATATCTATAGGCTAATACATTTCTAGTGCAGTGCTTTATTAAGATATAACTTATAATTGCCCATACTATCAAAAATTTAATAATCCTCTTCTTATAAAAATTTTTCTTCTTTAACATATCTTTTACTCCTAAAATTTCTTTTTTAATAATCCTTTTGCTCTTGTTTCCATTGCTTTTCCCCATTCTAATTATTACTTTCAAAATACAAATTATTATAATAGAAGGCGATTAATATATATGCAATTTGACTTAGCACACTTGAAAAATATGCTGTTATAAAACTTTCACTATTTACTAAATCTATATATTGTATATTGCTAATAATACTATATACATTAGTTAAAAAAGAAGATACAATTACAATTACAAATGCAACAATAATTATTTTATTGTTTAATGGTATTTTAGATATAAACCACACTTTTAATAAATATGCTAATAATAAAACATCAAATATTATAGATATAGTATTATACATACTATTTCTTGAAAGTACATCTATAATACTATTAATAATTATAACTAAAATTAGTATTGCCTTTGTTAATACTGTATTTTTCTTTTTAGCTAAAACTATAGAAAAATGTATAATTAAAAGTACAATTGGTATGATTGAAAAGTAAAAAATTTTATAACTTATATCCATATATTTCAAAACTTTTAAATATTCTGTTGTATATAATCTATAATTACTTATAAAATATGCTATAAATTGTATTACTGATGCGATAAATCCAAATATAATATTTCTCTTTTTCATTAAAAATCTCTCCTATTCTTCTGTTCTTTTTTGATATAATTGCAAAAATTTGAATTATTCCTATTAGTATTGAAAATGATATTTTTATAATTATTGGCATAACACATATCATAGATATAAATCCATAGGCAACATTTTCCACTGCATAAGCAGGTAATGTGCCAAATAAATAAGCATATCCCTCTACATCTCCTACTTCACCATTTCCATCACTATCTGCTTTTGGTATATTTCCAGCACTTGGCATGTTCCAAAAAAATATTATTGCTAAAAGTAGAATTGCTATAACTATATAATATATCAATACTTTAAATTCTTTACTTTGGATGATTTTCTTATTTTTTTCATCTTTTGTGCCTCCTTTATTTTATATA
The DNA here is from genome assembly GCA_947581895.1 of uncultured Clostridia bacterium. Classification (GTDB taxonomy): domain Bacteria; phylum Bacillota; class Clostridia; order TANB77; family CAG-508; genus CAG-492. The sequence continues at coordinate 8,494 of CANPWE010000049.1, forward strand.
TGTTTATATTACACCAACATTTGTCTTTTTGCAAGGTTCGTTAGCAATATATCTCAGGAGTAATAACTTCATTTTATATTATTACCATTGCTTACATAATTTACATAGTTTTCACTTTTAAATTTTTGACTTATTTTTGAATTTTCATCTTTATATTTTCAAATATTGCTCCTTTATATATTCCTAAATTTTCATCTATTATATCCTTTTGTGAACCATCTTCTAACATAAAAACTAATAAGCCTGTGTCATTCATATATATTACTCATTTTCCTATAAATTTCATTTATTCCATTTGTTTGTGTTTTTAAATCTAGCAATATGTCTTTTCTTTTTAAGAGATTTTCTTTTTCATCTTTATATAATTCTCCATATTTTTTTTCAAAATCTTTTAGTTTTTGAATTAAATTTTTAATTCTATCAAAATCCAGATTGTATAATTTTAATTCTTGATCTATCAATGATGCTGTATAAATTCCATCATCTGCATAAAAGAAATCATCATATTCTTGCATTAAATTTTGCCATTCTTTTAATCTTGTAAATTCATTTTTTTCATTATCCATTACATTTACCTCTTATATCTTAAAAAATTTTTTTATTTTATTAATAATTTTCTGAAAAATCGATTGTTTTTTTATTGTGGTAGGTAATATTCATTCCTATCTGTTTCATGTTCTGTATTAGGGTAGATAAATAACAAGTAGTACTTTCCCCATCAAGCGCACTATTACTTAATATTGCTCTCAATATAGTTCTTTTTTCATCAGAAGTTAATTCCCTGTTTAAATCACTTTTAAAATCATAACCTTCTACTATTTGTTTTGCTACATATACATTTTTTATATCTTTTGAATCAATAAATCCTATATCAAGACCTAAATCTATAAGCTCTTTTTTTAATCTTTTAATTTCTTTTCCACGACCAGCTAACAAATCTATTGATATTGGTAATACTGATGTTTGAAGAGATTCTTCATTGTCTAATAAAATATGTTGTATTTCACTTTTATCTTTTTTTAATAATTCACTATACAATATATCACCTATTTTTGCATCTATTGCAAGGTTAATTATAATAGCAAATATTTCATTTTGAGTAAATTTTTGGCTTCCAATCTGAATATTATTTATAGCTTCATATAAATTATAAAGTTCATTATTAGTTTTAACACCCCTTAGCAAAGTATTTATCATCAATTCTTTTTCTTTTTTTATCAAAGTATTTCCATCTTTTTTCCAATTATAACCTTCAACTATTGCTTCTGCAATATATTTTGAGCCTAATGCTTTGGTTTTATATCCTTGTATTCTTTCATCATTTTTTCTTGTTCTCATTAGTAATTTACTAACTTCTTGTGCATTTACTCCTTGCTCTATAATACTTACTAATTGTTCATCACTTAAACTCTCAACTTTTTGTAGTATTTGCTCAGAAATTTCATTATCAAAATCATAGCCACAATCTGATATTATGAAACTAATATTTTTACCAATTTGGCTACCTCTATTATTTTATCTTGTTACCATTTCCTTGTTTACACAATATGTATTTGATGCATCAATCATTTTTTTTGATGTTTCAGTTCTCAAATATTTTTCATCAAGTTGTCCAAACCTACGTAATCTTACTCTATCTAATGCATCTGCATCTTTTACAATATCAAGTAACTTTTTAAATTGCTCAAAATCTTCAATTCCATATAACTCAGCAATTTCTTTATATTTGCTATCATCTACACTATGTCCATGGCATAATGCTTTTACTATATTTACTTGATTATCATTTAAATTTGGGAAAATATATTCTTTATTTCTATCTATTAGTAAAGCACTAACTTGACCATGATTTCCTTCAAATCCTCTTCCAATATCATGATATTTAGATGCTTCTAATATAAGTCTTAATTCTTCATTATTAAGACCTTCTTTTATTCCAGTGTAACAAGCAAGTAAATCCACTCTTTCATTATGAGATATACCATGAATTACATCATCACTAAAGTATTGTTCCTTTACATCACTCATTACATCATTAAAGACATCATTATCTCTTACTGTATTAATTATTTCTTGCAATAACTCATTATTTTCTTCTAATATTTTGTTTAAAATTTCTGATTTCATATCTTTTTTTCCTTTGTATTTATTTTTATAAATCTTTAAATTTTCTTATCATAAAAATGATATCATTGAATCATTATTTTAGCAATATATTTGTATACATAATTTTAATTGGTTTGTGTCAAGTAAAAGTAGGCAATTTTCACATTTTCTAACTTGTCCTGTAATGTAATTTTTAATTGTTTCAATTGATATGGAGTTAAATACATTACCATATCTTTTATTATTTTGTGTATAACTTCATTTTTTATCAATACGCAATCCTCCTTTCTTTGCACTGAAAAAGAAGTACTTGTTTTTGCACAAATACTTCTTATAATTTATATTTAATTAACTTTTTAGAAACTTTTGTTCTTTTACATTATTGTAATTTTACCAAATCTTTCATTATTTATTTCTATAAATGAAATCTTTAAATTTTTTCATAAACTTTCGTCTTTCTTTCAATGAATTGTTTCTTTTGCAATAAGAATATTTGCTAAGCCAATATTCATCATTATGTTTCTTCAGCTATCCAACCTTCACCAAGTTCATTAATTGCATCTATATCATTATATATAACAATAATAGCATTTACCGCTGATTCAATTAGATTTTCTCATTACCTCTTAATAATTATTATAATATCTTTTAGTGCTTTTATTGTATCTTCATAACTAATGCCTTTAGCATAAGTAAACTTGTTTTGATAATTACTC
>CANPWE010000050.1 GCA_947581895.1 uncultured Clostridia bacterium
AAACTGCGCGCTTTGTACTCCATTGTTAATATATTTATCCCTTTTACATAACTATTGAATTTGACTACTCTACAGAAATTTGTTGTGAGAATTGGGGGGGTAAAGAAAATTTTTAGAAAATATTGATTATTTTATAAAAGTGTGATAATATATTTTTCAATGAAAAATAAAAAACTAATAAAAAAGCAAAGTAAAATAACTAACAAAATTATTACAGAGAACTAGGAAGGCTGAGAACCTGGTATAATTTAGATATTTGAAATTTCACTTTTTTAGTCTTGTACTGAAATTATAAAATAGAGTAGGTATGAGCGGTTGTTACGTTAAAACTTTAATAAGGTAAAATTATAAAAAATGTTTTACGAATATAGGTGGTACCACGAGTCATTTCGTCCTAGATATTAGGATAGAAATGGCTTTTTTGTTTCAAGTTTTTTATAATAAAAGGTTTATAGGTAAAGCCTGTATAAAAACCTAAATATAATTAATTAAGGAGAAATTTGTATGAAAGAACAAATTGAAACTATTAAGCAAAAATCAATTTCAGAAATTACAAATGCTAAGGATTTAAAAGAATTAAATGATTTACGTGTAAAGTATTTAGGAAAAAAAGGTGAATTAACATTAGTATTAAGAGGAATGAGTGAATTATCTGCAGAAGAAAGACCTGTTATTGGAAGTATAGTAAATGTTGTAAAAAATGAGTTAGAATCTTTAATTTCAGAAAAGGAAGAAGAATTTAAATTAAAGGAGCTAAATAATAAATTAAAGAGTGAAATAATTGATATTACATTACCAAGTAAGAAAAGTAAAAGAGGTAGTAAACATCCATTGAATAGGGTTATTGAAGATATAGAAGATTTATTTGTTTCTATGGGATATGATGTTGTTGAAGGACCAGAATTAGAAACAGATGAGTTTTGTTTTGAAAGATTAAATTTACCAAAAGGGCATCCTGCAAGAGATATGCAAGATAGTTTTTATATAACAAATGAATATTTATTAAGAACTCAAACTTCAGCTGTTCAAGCAAGAGAAATGTTAAAAAAGGGTGGAAATGAGCCTATAAGAATGATTACTCTAGGGAAAACATATAGAAGAGAAGATGATGCAACACATTCTCATCAATTTAATCAGGTTGAAGGTTTAGTAATTGATAAAAAAGAAAATCATGTATCATTAGCTGATTTAAAAGGAACTTTAGAAGTATTTATGAAAAAAATGTTAGGTGAAAGTACAGAATTAAGGTTTAGACCAAGTTATTTTCCTTTTACAGAACCATCATATGAAGTTGATGTTTCTTGTTTCAATTGTGGAGGAAAAGGTTGCTCTTTATGCAAGAAAACAGGTTGGATAGAATTATTAGGTTCAGGAATTGTTCATCCAAATGTTTTAAAAATGAATGGTTATGATCCAGAAGTTTATGGAGGTTTTGCTTTTGGAACAGGAATTGATAGATTAGCAATGTTTAAATATGGAATTACTGATATGAGATATTTATATACTAATGATGTAAGATTTTTAAAACAATTTGATAGAATGGATTAATTTTAGTGTATTAGATATTAATTTAGGAAAGGAATGAATGAAAAATGAAATTAAGTACGAATTTTTTAAAAGATTATGTTGATATAGATGTTCCTGTGAAAACTTTAGCTGAAGATATGACTAGAGTAGGAAATGAGTATGATTATGCAGGAAAATTTATTGAGGCTACTAATCTTGTTATTGGAGAAATTAAGGATTGTGAAGAACATCCTGATTCTGATCATTTACATGTATGTAAAGTTGATATAGGTAAAGAAGTTTTACAAATTGTATGTGGAGCTCCAAATGCCAGAAAAGGAATTAAGGTTATAGTTGCTTTACCTGGAGCGACTTTACCAGGTGATGTTGTAATAAAAAAAGGTTTAATTAGAGGTGTGGAATCTAATGGAATGATGTGTTCAATTGCTGAATTAGGGTTAGAATCTAAATTTCTAAAACCACAAGATAAAGAGGGAATACATGAATTACCAGATACAGCAATTATAGGTGGAGATCCAATTAAATTCATGAAAATGGATGATGGAGTTATAGATTTTGAGCTTACAGCAAATAGAGGAGATTTATTAAGTATTTTAGGTATGGCTTATGAAGTTGGAGCTATATATAATAGACCTGTAAAAACAATAGATTTATCACATAAAGAGACTGGGTATAATATAACAAATTCATTTAAAATAGATATTCAAACAAATAATTGTAGCTTATTTTTAGCTAAAAAAGTTGAAAATGTTACAGTAAAAGAAAGTCCTTCTTTTATAAAAAATAGATTAATGGCTTCAGGAATAAGACCTATAAATAATGTTGTAGATATTAGTAATTATGTAATGTTAGAAGTAGGTCAACCTTTACATTTTTATGATGCAGATAGATTAGGAAATAAAATAATTGTAAGAATGGCAGAAAATGGTGAAAAATTAATAACACTTGATAATATAGAAAGAACTTTAGATGAGAATGATATAGTTATTGCTACTGATGAATCTTCTATAGGTTTAGCTGGAGTAATGGGAGGATTAACAACAGAAGTTGAAAATTATACAAAAAATATTATTATAGAATCAGCTATATTTGATAGTGTAAAAGTTAGAAAAACTTCAAATAAGATTGTAAGAAGTGAAGCAAGTAATAGATTTGAAAAAGGTTTAGATCCAAATAGAACATATATGGCTATTGAAAGAGCATGTCATTTATTAGAAAAATATGCTGATGCAACTATAATTTCAGGATTATGTATATATGATAAAACAGATAAACAAGATAAAGAAATATTTATAACAGTTGATAATATAAATGATGTTGTAGGAACAAATCTTTCAGAAGATGATGTTATAGATGTATTTAAAAGACTAAAATTTACAGGATATGCAGAAGATGGAAATATTCGTGTATTAGTACCAAGAAGAAGAATGGATATTAATATAAAAGAAGATTTAATAGAAGAAGTTGGACGTATTTATGGAGTAGATAATATTAAAGGAAAATTGCCAATACTTCCAATGAAATCTGGTTCATATAATAAAACAAACAGAGAAATAAGAAATAAAATGGTTTCTTTAGGATTAAATGAAACTTTAACATATGTATTAGTAAATCAAAATGAGGCTGATAAATATACAAACGAAGATTTTACAACATTAAAATTATTAGATCCATTAACAGAAGAAAGAAATACTTTAAGATATAGTTTAATTCCTTCAATGATAAAAACTTATGAATATAATAAAGCTAGAAATATAAAAGATATTTCAATATTTGAAATTGGAAAAGGCTTCTTTAAAAAAGGAGAAAAATATGGAGAAAATACTAAACTATGTGTATTAATGAGTGGTGAATATTATTTAGGATTAGGAAATAGGCAAAATGTAGATTTCTATATTATTAAAGGAATTGCAGAAGAAATATTAGATTATTTAGGATATGGAAATAGATATAGTTTTGTGCACATAAAAAATGAGATAAAAGAATTTCATCCAGGTCAATGTGCAGAAATATCAGTAAATAATGATATTGTAGGTGTTATAGCAAAATTACATCCACTAGTAACAAAAGATGATGTATATGTTTTAGAAATAAATTTAGATAAGTTATTAGACAAAAAAACTGGTAAAATGAAATTTAAGGAGATTTCAAAATTCCCTAATATCAAAAAAGATTTAGCTTTTGTTATGGATAAAAGTATTGAATCTAAAGAAGTGGAAACTGTTATTAGAAAAGCTGCAGGTAATTTATTAACAAATATTGAAATATTTGATGTATATACAGGAGAAAATGTTGCAGAAAATGAAAAATCTATTGCATATGGTTTAACTTTTATGGATTCTAAGAAAACTCTTACTGAAGAGGAAGTAAATTCTGTATTTGAGAAAATTATTGAAATGGTGGAAAGTAAATGTAAGGCTAGGTTAAGGAGATAGTTTACAAAAAAGGAATAAAATAAATCTCGAAAAATATTGAAAAAAATCTAACATTGTGCTAACATAATTATGAAGAAAAAACAAAGGAGGACATGAGAATATGTCAAAAAGAAATAATGGAAGTAATGGTATTTTTGTAAGAATAATGGCTGGTATATTAGCTTTATTAATGCTAGGATCAGTATGTTTTACATTAGTTTATTATGCAATACAAACACGTGCATAATATATAAATTTTAGGAGTTGAAATATGATAGATAATTTTATGCAAAATATAAATGAATATTTTCAAAGGAATATAGTAGAATATGTTCAAGAGTTATATCAATATCCAATAAAATTAGTTCCTCTAATTATAGATATAGCAATTGTAATTTTTCTCATATATAAATTTATAAAAGCATCAAAAAAAACTAGAGTATGGCAACTGGTTAAGGGAATAATTCTGTATATAATTATAACTACCCTAAGCTCATTATTACATTTGCGAATATTGAATTTTATATTAACATCTTTCTTATCATATGGTGTTATAGCATTAATTGTGATATTCCAACCTGAATTAAGAAGAGCACTAGAACAATTAGGAACTAATAAATTAACAAAATTTTTTGGAATAGAAAAAGCATTAGAAGCAAAGACAAAAGAGGATATTTATAAAATAGTAATAGCAGTAAATGAGCTTGCTAAAACAAAAACAGGTGCATTAATTGTAATTGAAAGAGATATAAAGGTTCAAGATATTATAGATACAGGTATTATAATTAATTCAGATGTTTCTCCTCAATTATTAGTAAATATATTTGTTCCAAATACACCATTACATGATGGTGCTGTTATAATAAGTGAAAATAGAATTAAGGCTGCTGCATGTATTTTACCTTTAGCTAGTGATAATGATATTTCAAAAGCATTAGGAACAAGACACAGAGCTGCCTTAGGTATGGCAAAAGAAACTGATAGTATTGTTATTATTGTTTCTGAAGAATCTGGAAAAATTTCTATTGCCAAAGATGGTAAATTAATTATTGATATTGATGAAGATAGTTTAAGGCAATTATTGTTAGAAAATATTAATGGAAATGATATTAGTATTGATAAAATTAGAAAAAAAATTAATGGTAAACAGACATATACAAAATCAAAATAGTGTGTTTAAATTTTGTTTAGGGACGTTCTTTGAAGAAATTTAGGAACGTTCCTTCACTTTTAATATCATGTGTATCAAATTCCCTAAGAAAATTAAAATTGAATGGAGAGTAAAAAATGCGAAATATAAAATTAACAATAGAGTATGATGGTAGAGATTTTAATGGATGGCAAAAACAACCTAATAAATTAAATATTCAAGGTGAGATTGAAAGAGCAATTAAGGAAATTACTAAAGAAGAAAATATTGATTTAAATGCATCTGGGAGAACAGATGCAGGTGTACATGCTTTAGGACAGGTTGCTAATTTTAAAACTAATTGTAATATTCCAGTAGAAAAATTTCCAATTGCAATTAATACTAAGGTGAAAAAATCTATAGTTATTAAAAGTGCTGAAGAAGTTGATGAAAGGTTCCATAGTAGATATAATTGTAAACAAAAAACTTATAGATATATAATTAATAATTCAGAATATGGTAGTGCAATTTATAGAAATCATGAATATCATGTTCCAATCAAATTAAATATAGAAGCTATGAAAAAAGCAATTAAATATTTTGAAGGTGAACATGATTTTAAAGGATTTAAAGCAAGTCGGTACTAGTAGTAAAAATAGTGTTAGAAAAATATTTAAAACCAATATTGAAGTTCATGGTGAAAGAATATATATTGAGTTAACAGGAAGTGGTTTTTTATATAATATGGTTAGAATTATTTCTGGAACTTTAGTAGATGTTGGTTTAGGAAAAATAAATAGTGAAGATATACCAGAGATTATTTTATCTGGAGAAAGACAAAGAGCTGGGAAGACTTTACCACCACAAGGTTTATATTTATTAAAGGTTGAATATTAAATAAATGTTAAAATAGATTAAAAAAATTTATACATTTCACAGATATCAAAGTATTGGCATAAAATATATAAAAAATCAGATTGGAGATATGTTTTTATGAATACTTTGTTAATATTTTTTGCTATTCCTGTTGCAACAATAATTTTAGCAGTTGTATTACAAAAGATTTTGCAATCCCCATTATTAGTAGCAGCTACATTTTTTGCAATATTTTTAATAATTACATTTGCAGCATTTGATGAAAGTTTCCTTGTTTTTGCAATATTATATACTTTACTTGCTTTAATAACTGCATTAGCTGTAAGATTTATATGTTGTTTGATAAATAATAGTGATAATCCATGTATTAATGGTAAAGCTATTAATAATAATGGAATTTGTGGTTGTGGGAATAATAATTCAAATGATGATACAGATGATGAAAATGATAATTCAGATAATTCTTGTTGTGGATGTAATAGAAATATTCAAAATAGTTATTTTACAAGAAGATATATGAGAAGATAAAATATATGTATTTATAAATTTGTGTACAGATTTATTTTATAATTATGTTAAAAATATGAAATAATAAGTCTGTACATAAATGTATAAAAACTTATAACTTTAATGTAAGATAAGAATTTTTTTGTAAACAAATTTGTGTGTAAAAATTAATTAAATTGGGTAATCTAAATTTAGGTGATTTTATGAAAAAAAAGGTTAAACCAATTTTTTTAATTTTATTTTTTTTGATTATATATATATATATTTGTAATATAACTCTTTTACCAGATAATATAGTTGTTTTTCAGGGAGAAGATATTAATTTAAAAACAATATATGGACTAAAAATTAATGCTAAAGGAAAAAATAATAATTCTTATGAAGCAATGCAAACATCAACAAATTTATCAGAAAGGGTTTCAAATAATATAGGAACTATAAATTTAAGTTTAGATTTATTTGGAACAATTCCTTTAAAAGAAATAGATATAAATGTATTACCTAAAACTACAGTAATTCCTTTAGGTAATTCAGTTGGTTTGAAATTATACACAAATGGTGTATTGGTTGTAGGAATGTCTGAGATAAAAGGAAAAGATAATATAAATTATAAGCCATATGAAAATTCAGGAATAGAAGAAGGTGATAGAATAATTGAAGTAAATAATGTGGCAATAAAAAACACAGAAGATTTAATAGAAAATATTAATAAATCAAATGGAAAAGAAGTTCAAATTGTATATGTGAGAGATGAAGATGAATTAACAACAAGTATAATACCAACTAAAACTCCTGAAGATGAATATAAATTAGGTTTATGGGTAAGAGATGCAGCTGCTGGGGTTGGAACAGCAACATTTTATGAACCGTCAACTGGAATGTTTGCTGCATTAGGACATGGAATTACAGATATAGATACAGGTGAAATAGTTGAAATTGCAAATGGTGAATTAACAACAAGTACCATAGTTGCAATAAAAAAAGGAGAAAAAGGAAGTCCACGGAGAAATAAGAGGAACAATAGAATCTGGAATAAAAATTGGTAATGTGTATAAAAATGGTAATTTTGGAATATGTGGAGATATTACAAATAAAGAAAATTTGAATTTAGAATCTTCAGAAGAAATGGAAGTGGCTTTAAGAAGTGAAATACAAGAGGGAAAAGCATATATAATATGTGAATTAAAAAATGGTGAAAAAGAAGAATATGAAATAGAGATAGAAAAAGTTTATGTAAGTAATAATTATGATAATAAAAGCATGCTTATAAAAGTAACTGATGAAAGACTTCTAGAAAAAACACGGTGGAATAGTTCAGGGAATGAGTGGTTCTCCAATTATTCAGAATGGTAAATTTGTACGGAGCTGTTACACATGTATTAGTACAAAACCCAACTCAAGGGTATGCAGTATTTGCAGATATGATGATAAAACAAATGAGAGAAGCAAATTAAATGAGAAATTTTTAATATGTACCAGTTTTACTTTTTTCAGATTTCTCATCTCTAATAAAAATTTTATGTTGAAATATAAAAAATGTATAGACACTTTTTTCTTGAAATGATAAAATAAGATATGGAGATGAGAACAATGAAAAAAGATAATAAGAATAAAAGTGGTTGTCTAATTTTTTTAATGATATTTATAATAATATTGATATTGTCTATGGTAGGTATTATGTTTTTATATACTAAAGATCCTATTGGTTTTCAAGAAAACTTGAATAAATGGAGTGAACAAGGTTTATCATTTATTGAGCAAAACACAGGAATAACACTTAGAGAAGGAAAAACTAATGAAAATGATTATATAGAATTTCCAGAGGAGGAAAAACTAACAGAAGCTCAAAAATATTATTATTACCAGCAGTTAAGTGATACATCTAAAAAAATATATTTAACAATAGAAAAAAATGTAGATAAATTAACAAATGGAGAGGATAATATCCCATTACCATCAAGTTTAAATGATGTTGCAAATAGTGAAAATGGAAAAGAACTTGTTGCAGAGGAATTCCAGAAAGCTTGGGATGCATTTGTTATGGATAGGTCTGAATATTTTTATTTAGATAGTAGTAAAGTTTGTTTAGTAACTAAGGTAATAACTAATAAAAAAGGTTCAACTTATGAATTTTATATAAGTAAAGATAAAGAAAAAGGACAAAATTATTTTACAAACGAATTTTCTAGTAAAGAAGAAGTAGAGGCTGCAATTAAACAAGTTGAAGAAGTAAAAAATGAAATTATACAGAATGCAACTGGAAATAATTATGATAAAATTAAATATATACATGACTGGATTATTGATAATGTAGAATATGATACATCAAATGGTAATAATACAGCTGATATATATGGATGTTTAGTAAATAAGAAAGTAGTTTGTGAAGGATATGCTAGAGCATTCAAATATTTAATGGATGAGTTAGAAATTCCATGTGTATTAGTATCTGGTACAGCAACTGATGAAAATGGAAAAAGTGAAAGACATGCTTGGAATTATGTTTATATAAAAAATAATTGGTATGCAATAGATACAACATGGGATGATCCAATAATAATAGGAAATGGAAAAATAGATGATAAAATTAGATATAAATATTTCTTAAAAGGAAGTAATACTATGAAATTAGATCATATAACATCTGGGCAAATAACACAAGATGGTTATAATTTTACATATCCAGAATTATCTGAAGAAGATATACAATAATTATTATAATTATAAAAAAGGTATGAATATTAATAAAATTCATACCTTTTTTTATAATTACTCTTTATTTTTTTCTACAAGTAAATCTTTTAAATTAGTAATAGTTCCAGCTCCTAAAGTTAAAACTATATCATTATTAAGTGCATGTGATTTTACGAAATCTGCAATTTCACTAAAATCTGAAATGTAGAATGCTTTTCTTCCAATTTTTTGAATTTCATTAACTAAGTCTTTTGCACTAATGTTATAAGTATTTTTTTCACGTGCTGCATATATATCTGTAATAATAATATTATCAAATAAAGTTAATGCTTTTGCAAAATCTTGTAATAGAGTTTTAGTTCTACTATAAGTATGTGGCTGAAAAATTGCCCAAGATTTATTATATGTTTTATTTTTAATAGCAGCAGCAGTAGCTCTTATTTCTGTAGGGTGATGTGCATAATCATCATATACACAAACATGGTTTCCAAATTCACCTATATATTCACATCTTCTATGTGCACCTGTAAATTTTAATAAACCATTTTTTATTTGTTCTTTATTTAAACCATACATATGGCATACTGCAATACATGAAAGTGCATTTAAAACATTATGCATACCTGTAACAGATAAAGAAATGGTTTTATAAAATGTGTTGTTATAATAAACATCAAATGTAGGGTAACCATTTTTATTAAAAGTAATGTTACGAGCTAAGAAATTTGCGTTTTGGTTGTTTAAAGCAAAAGTTATTGTTTTAGCTTCAGTAAGCTTTGATAGTGAAGAACAATTTGGATCATCACTATTTATAACTAATAAACCATTTGCAGGCAAAAGTTTAACATATTTTTTAAATGCTAAAGTTATATGTTCCATATCTTTAAAATAATCTAAATGGTCATTATCTATATTTAATATTATTTCTGTTTTAGGATAAAATTTTAAAAAGCTTTCTACATATTCACATGCTTCTATGATGAAATATTCACTATTACCTAATCTGTAGTTACCATTTATTTGATTAAAATAAGCACCTACTTGAATTGTTGGATCAAGCTTTCCTTCAAGGAAGCAACTTGAAATCATTGAAGTTGTAGTGGTTTTTCCATGTGTTCCAGATATGCAAATTGTATCATTGAAAACTTTAGTAAGTAATCCCAAAAAATCTGCTCTTTCTATTGTTGGGATATATTTTTTTCTAGCATAAACAAGTTCTGGATCTTCTTGGCTTATTGCTGCTGTATATACAACTAGGTCTGCTTTTGCAATATTTTCCATATCATGTCCTATTTTTACAGGAATTCCATGGGAAATTAGACTATCTGTATATTCTGATTGTGCTGCATCTGATCCTGTTACAGTAAAACCCCAGTGTTTTAGTATTTCAGCAATTCCACTCATACTTACTCCACCGATTCCTATCATATGTATTTTTCTGTATTTTTCTAATTCTTCTAAATTAGCCAAATTAAACACACTCCTTTAATTGTATATATATTCTGCTTTGATGCATTTTGTTACATTATATATAAATAATGTGCATATTTCAATAGTTTTATTCAAAAATTATAATTTATGTGTTGGTGTTTGATGGTTTTGCAATAAGCCGTCAAATTCAATAGTTATGTAAAAGGGATAAATATATTAACATTCCGTACGCTTACTGGCTTGGACTTATCAAAAGGTAAAATGGACTTTG
>CANPWE010000051.1 GCA_947581895.1 uncultured Clostridia bacterium
TGTAGCTAGCCGGTCCCCACTTAAGCCACATTTTCAAAATAATATATGTCAACAGCCATACTTATCTTGGATTTTTTTGACTACTCTGAAGACTTTTTTTTTAAAGTGTGAGGTGGGGATAAGTTGTGGGTTGAATTTTGTGATTTTTTTGGTATAATATAGATATTAAAAGAAATTACATAAATTTGAAAGGAAGGAAAACATATGTATAGAGATTACAATTGTGGGGAATTAACGATAGAAAATGTAGGAAAAGAGGTAGTACTTGCTGGGTGGATTCAGAGAATTAGAAATTTGGGTGGTATGAAATTTATAGATTTAAGGGATCAATTTGGAATAACACAAATAGTGGTATCAGATAATAAAGATATTCAAGAACAGGCTGAAGATTTAGTAACAGAGACTGTTATTCAGGTTACAGGAAATGTTGTGGAAAGAAGTAGTAAAAATGCTAAAATTCCAACAGGTGAAATTGAAATAGATGCAAAAAAAATAGTAGTTTTAGGAAAATGTAAATCAACACTTCCTTTTGAAGTTAATTCTGAAAAAGTTGATATAAATTCTGTAAGGGAAGATTTAAGATTAGAGTATAGATTTTTAGATTTAAGAAATGAAAAATTACATAATAATTTGTTACTTCGTTCAAAAATATTAAAATATTTAAGAGATACTATGGATGAATTACAATTTAGTGAAATACAAACACCGATTTTGGCAAATTCATCACCAGAAGGAGCTCGTGATTATTTAGTGCCAAGTAGATTACATCCAGGTGAGTTTTATGCACTTCCACAAGCACCACAACAATTTAAACAATTATTAATGGTGTCTGGTTTTGATAAATATTTTCAAATAGCACCTTGTTTTAGAGATGAAGACCCAAGAGCTGATAGGGCACCTGGTGAGTTTTATCAATTAGATTTTGAAATGAGTTTTGCAGAACAAGAAGATGTTTTTAAGATATTAGAGCATGTGTATATATCAACTTTTAAAAAATTTACAAATTGGAAAGTTGATGATGGTCCATTTATACGTATTCCATATAAAGAGGCAATGGAGAAATATGGTATAGATAAACCAGATTTGAGAAATCCATTAATAATACAAGATGTAACAGAAATATTCAAAAATACTGAATTTAATGCATTTAAAGATAAAACAATAAAAGTTATAGTTGTTCCAAATGGGGCAGAACAGGGAAGAAAATTCTTTGATAATATGTCTGAATTTGCTGTAAATGAATTAGGGGCAAAAGGATTAGCATGGACTAAATTTGATAATGAAAATAATGTAACAGGTGGAATTGCTAAATTTATTACAGATGATATAAAAAATGCATTACAAGAAAAATTTGGTGTAAAATCAAATGATAGTTTATTTTTTGTTGCAGATGAATTAAGTAGTGCACAAAAAATAGCTGGAGCTGTTAGAATTGAATTAGCAAATAGATTAGATTTATTAGAAAAAAATTGTTATAAATTCTGTTTGGTGGTTGATTTCCCAATGTATGAATTATCAGATGAAGGAAAAATAGATTTTAATCATAATCCATTTTCAATGCCACAAGGTGGAATGGAGGCTTTATTAAATAAAGACCCACTTGAAATAGTAGCATATCAATTTGATGTAGTGTGTAATGGGTTTGAAATGGCTTCAGGTGCTGTAAGAAATCATGATGTTGATATTATGAAAAAGGCATTCCAAATAGCTGGATATAGTGAAGAAGATGTTGAAAAAAGATTTGGTGCTTTGTATAAAGCTTTCCAATATGGAACACCACCACATGCTGGAGCTGCACCTGGAATTGATAGAATGATAATGTTAATTTCTGATTCACAAAATATTAGGGAAGTTATTGCTTTTCCAAAAAATAAAAAAGCAAGAGATTTGTTGATGAATGCACCATCAGTGGTTACTAAAGAACAATTAAAAGATGTGCATATTTCTGTTGAAAATAAGGAGGAAATATGAAATATCCAAAATTTATAAAAAGTGGAGATTGTATAGGTGTTCCAGCTCCATCAAGTGGAGCATATGATGATTTTCATATAAAAAAATATGAAAATGCAAAATTGAATTTGGAGAAATTAGGATATAAACTAGTTTTATCAAAAAATATTAATAAATCTGAAAAATGTAGAAGTGCATCAGCAGTTGAAAGAGCTGAAGAAATAAATAAAATGTTTGAAGATAAAGATATAGATTTTATAATGTGTGCAGCAGGTGGAGAATTTTTGGTTGAAATTCTTCCATATGTAAAATTCGAAAAAATATTATCAAATCCAAAATTTGTTCAAGGTTTTTCAGATCCAACAGGTTTATTGTTTCCATTGACTACAAAATATGATATAGCTACAATTTATGGAAATAATTTTGGGGATTATGGAACAGTTGAATTTGATAGAAGTATAACTGATAATTTGGAAATTTTACAAGGAAATTTAATAACTCAAAATAATTATGATATGTATGAAGATGAAAGAGCAGAAAGTATAACAGGGCTTGAAGGGTATAATTTTACAACTAAAGTAGAATGGAAAATATTGAATGAAAACAAAGTTAAAGTTACAGGACGAATTATAGGAGGAAACTTTGATATAATTTCAGAACTTGCTGGAACAAAATATGATGGAACACAACAGTTTATTGAAAAATATAAAAATGATGGGATATTGTGGTATTTTGATAATTGTGAACTTTCAAAAGAAGAAATTATTAGAACATTATGGAAATTAAATGAATTTGAGTATTTTAAATATACAAAAGCAATTATATTTGGAAGAAATGGTGTTGAAAAATCATTACTTGAGTATACAATGGAAGAAACTTTGAAAGATAGTGTAATTAGTAAATTGAATGTGCCAATTATTTATGATAGTGATATATCACATAAAGGACCATGTTTGACTATTATTAATGGAGCTATGGCTACTGTGGAAAGTGAAGGTGGAAAAGGTAGTATTACTTTTGAATTAAAATAATTAATTGTTTGTAAATAAAAAACCTATGTATATAAATTTGTTTAAATTATTATAACAAGATTTATAGCATAGGTTTTTTTATAAATTTTTTTGGGATGTTTGTTGTTTGGTAGTTTGTTTATAGATAATTTTTTAGGGTTTCGATACTGTCTTCTTGCATTGTGACAAAATCGTGTAAGATATTTTGGACATCTGATGCAATATTGTTGTTTTGGTTTATGAGACGTCTTCCTTCGATTATTCCCATATTTGTGCCTTGCATTAATAGTTCTGAAAGTTTTGAGGTGGTATCATCTGTCATTGTTTTCATTTGAATTCCGTACCATGTCATCATTTTGTTCATTGCATTTGTTTTGTGTGGTTCTTTGGAACTGTAGTTGGAGTATAGTTCATTAACTCTGTTGGAGATTTTTTGGTATTTGTTGAATTCTACGTTTAGTACTTGTTTGAAGTCACCGTCTTTAACTTTTTCAGATACGTATGATATTGCATCCATTCCCATGGTTGCACCTTTGTTGATTTCGTCTAGGATGTTTAGGTTTTGGTTTTCCATTTGTGTGTGGGCCTCCTTTTTTTATTTTTTTTATGGGTTTAGTATGTGTAGAAATTTGGGAAATTATTCGTGATTTTTTTTGGAGTGTTTTTTTTGCAGTAGTTCGCCGGAAAGTGGTAGTAAGAGTGGAGATGTGGATATATATTGTTTTAAAAATGTTTCCCAACAGCGCACAGAGAGTAATAATTCCTGAGCGTGAGGGTCGGATTGCTGTATGGCAGTGAGGGACTGTGTATACGTTTTGGGGGGTGTGGTAGTCTGGGGAATTATAACTCTCTGTAGCTAGCCGGTCCCCACTTAAGCCACATTTTTAAAACAATATATATCCACATCTCCACTCTTACTACCACTTTCCGGCTACTCAGAAGACGGAAGTGTTAAATAGTAACCCCTAGCATGAAAAATTATTAAAAATGTATTGCAAAGTGTGGGGGAAAATATTATAATAGTTGTATATTAAAATTTAATCGCGATTTAAAAAGAAAATTAGTAGTAATTTTATAGTTACAAAATGTAAGAGAGATAGTGGGTGGTGAGAACTATTAGGATATAAAAATTATGAATTACATTTCTTAGAGTGATTAACGTTGGCAACGAATAGCTTAAATAAGGTGTGTATTTTAGTAGATAAAAGTAAAATATGCATGAATAAAGGTGGTACCACGAGTTAAATCGTCCTTTAGTAGGATGGTTTAACTCTTTTTGTTTTGTGGGATAAGGGAAATTTTGTGTAATTTCTCAATAAATAATTTGGTGTAAAAAAAGGAGGAGTTTAGTATGACATTAGTTGAAGAATTAAAGTGGAGAGGGTTAATTAAAGATATATCAAGCCCTGAGTTAGAGAAAAAATTGAATGAAGGTGGAATGACTTTTTATATTGGTACAGATCCAACAGCTGATAGTATGCATGTTGGGCATTTATCAACATTTTTAATTTCAAAAAGATTAAAAAATGCAGGACATCATCCAATTTTGTTAATTGGTGGTGCAACAGGAATGATTGGTGATCCAAGACCAACAACAGAAAGGGCTATGATTTCAAAAGAACAGGTTGATAAGAATTTTAAGGCAATGAAAAAACAGGCTGAGGAGATTTTTGGGTTTGAGGTTGTAAATAATTATGATTGGATAAAAGATATTGATGTGATAGATTTTTTAAGGGATTATGGAAAATTTTTTAATATTAATTATATGTTAGATAAAGATATAATTAGAAGAAGGTTGGATTCAGGTATTACATATACAGAGTTTTCTTATATGATTTTACAAGCATTGGATTTTAAATATTTACATGATACAAAAGGTGTTACACTTCAATGTGCAGGTTCTGATCAATGGGGAAATATAACTGCTGGTATTGATTTAATTAGAAAAACAACAGGAGATGAAGTATTTGCTTTTACAATGCCATTGGTTACAGATTCTCAAGGTAAAAAATTTGGAAAAAGTGAAGGAAATGCTTTGTGGTTAGATAAAACAAAAACATCAAGTTATAAATTGTATCAATTTTTTATAAATGTTGAAGATTCAATGGTTATTGATTATTTGAAAATTTATACATTTTTATCAAAAGAGGAAATTGAAGAATATGAAAGAAAAAATAATGAACATCCAGAATTAAGGGAAGCTCATAAGGCTTTGGCAAGAGAAGTTA
This sequence comes from uncultured Clostridia bacterium, assembly GCA_947581895.1. Lineage (GTDB taxonomy): Bacteria > Bacillota > Clostridia > TANB77 > CAG-508 > CAG-492. Next base: position 5,189 of record CANPWE010000051.1, read on the forward strand.
TAACATTTTTACATGGTGAAGATGAATATAAAAAAGCAGTTAAATTAACAGAAAGTTTATTTAATAATAAATTTAAAGATTTGTCAAAAGATGATATTATGGATTTATTTGGTAACCAAGATATTAAGAAAGTAGAATGTAATGTGAATATTGTAGATTTTTTGGTTAATATGGGGGTTGTAAAAAGTAAAAGAGAAGCAAGGGAATTTATTGGAAATGGTGCAATTTCTATAAATGGAGATAAAGTAGAAAATGAAGATGTAGTTATAACAGATGATATGTTTATTGATAATACATATATTATTGTAAAAAAAGGAAAAAAGAATTATTTTATTGGGTGTAAATAAAAAATAGTCTTGACAAAAAAAGTCACAAATAGTAAATTATAAATAAGTCAAAAGACAAAAGTATCTTTCTAAAATCTTATTATAATTAAGGAGGGTTTCTATGATTTATTTTGAAGGAGACAGGATTCAAGTGGCTACAACTGATAGTACCACAAGAATTGGTGAGAGGTACGTGGTAAACTTAAGAATTGCTGGTGAATACGGTTTTGTGAATGAGGCAAAAGTTATAATGAATCAGCAAAAGGGAACAAATGAAAGAGAAATTAAGATGAACTATGTTTCTACTGATGAAAATAACATGAATCTTTTTTCATGTGAGGTTTCTTTAGAAAATGTAGGACTTCATTATTTCTGTTTCAAGCTCATCATAAACGGAAGTACAAAATGGATAAAGTATGATGCAAAACACAGATGTGCATGTATTACAGAAAAAAATATGCCATATTGGACAATTACGGTTTATGAAAAGGATTATCATGTTCCAGAATGGGCAAAAGGAAAAATTATGTATCAGATATTTCCAGACAGATTCTTTAGGAGTAAAGAATATGTACCAGAAGATGTTGAAGGAAGAGTAACCAAAAAATGGGGAGAAATCCCTAATTGGGCACCAGATAAAGATGGAGAAGTTCATAATAATGATTACTTCATGGGAAATTTAAAAGGAATTGCAGAAAAGCTTGACTACTTAAAAGATTTAGGAGTAGAAATATTGTATTTTAATCCTATATGTATGAGTCAGTCAAACCATCGTTATGATACTGCAGATTATGAAAATGTTGACCCATATTTGGGCACTAATGAAGATTTTAAAGAATTGTGTGATGAAGCACATAAACGCCAAATGGCTGTTATAATGGATGCTGTTTTCAATCATACAGGAAATGATAGTAAATATTTCAATGAATTTGGTAACTATGATACGATTGGTGCATTTCAAGATTCACAATCACCTTACTATAATTGGTATAGAAAAGATGAGAATGGTGAATTTCAATATTGGTGGGGATTTAAAAACCTTCCAGTATGTGATGGAAATAACCCAGGTTGGCAAAACTTCATTTATGGTGAAGGTGGAGTAATTGATAAGTGGTTTTCACTTGGAATTGACGGAATAAGACTTGATGTTGCAGATGAACTTACAGATGATTTTATAGAAAATATAAGGATTGCTGTAAAACGTAACAAACAAGATGGATTTATTATAGGAGAAGTATGGGATAATGCAATAACAAAAGAAGGATATGGAAAACAACGTAGATATCTTCTTGGTAAAGGGTTAGATTCTGTAATGAATTATCCATTTACAAATGCGATTTTAAAATTTGTTAGGTATGGGAAATATGAATTCTTTGTTGAAACATTGAATGAAATATTAATTCAATATCCAAAAGAAACCATATCTTCACTTATGAACAGTTTATCTACACATGACATTACTAGAGCAATGACTACTTTGGTTGGAGATGGAATTCAAAAAAATGAATTTAATTGGATTTGGGATGTTCCATATAGTAGAAATTGGCAATTTGCACACAGCAAGTTAGATGAAGTTAAATATGAAAAAGGAAAGAAAATGCTTAAAATTGCAACAGTTATCCAATACTTCTTACCAGGAAATCCTTGCATATATTATGGTGATGAAGTAGGTATGTATGGGTATAGAGATCCATTTAACAGATTATGCTTCCCTTGGGAAAATATTGATGAAGAATTGCATACATTTTATGCTGAACTTGGAAAATTAAGGAAACAATTTACATTTCTTGCAAATGCTGATACAAGAATTGTTGAGGCAAATAAAAATGTGTTAGCTTTTGAAAGATACAATGAAGAAGAAAAAATTTTAATAATTGTAAATCGTTCAGAGAATAATAATGTAAAAGTAAATATACCTAAAGATTATGAAAATGGTAGAACTGTATTTGAAATCAATTCAGATAATGACACGTTATTAAACTACGGAATAATAATTAAAACTTCAAAATAAAAGCAAAAACCTCCTTTATTAGGAGGTTTTTTTTTTTTAAAAACTAAAAATTTTTTTATAAAACCCTTTTCATATAAAAAATATTATAATTAATAAAATAATGGTAATACTATATATGCAAGAGATTTATATGAATATGGAAATAATTAGTAAAAAATTTAACAGATTTTCTTGCTATTTTGACTTTTCTAGTGTATTATTATATAAGTAAAATAAAATATAGATATAGTATTATATGTAAATGAAAGGAGTAAAATATATATGAAAAGAATGACACAAGTCGTACTTATAGTGCTTTTCATGTTTATGTGCTTTTTTACAACAGTATATGCTGATTCAGATGAACAAGTTATACAAGGAAATGGTGCAGGACCTGTATATGAATTAAAAAAACATGAAGAAGCAACACTAGAAGGCTATAAAGAAAAATATGGATCAGACACTTATGGAGTAACTGCATATATACTTGATAAATTAAGAATATACAGTATCCCATTAGTATTTATAGGAATAGCATTTAGTGCCGTATATCAGTATGTAGTTGGTCTTAAAAGGCTAGATGTTAGAGATAAAGGATTTAATAGCATGATTGCTATAATCACAATTGGAATTATATTTCAAATTCTTCCGTTAGTGTTTGCAATAGTTGTAACAAACACTGGAAATCAATAAAAAATAATTGGAGGTATTACAAATGAAAGTTTTATTTGCAGTTAATGATGAAAAAGATGTAGAAGCTATTACTAGGTTTTATCAAAATGAATATAAAGAAATTATATCTAGTAAAACTGTCTTCTATTTTAATGCTATAATAAAGGAATTACAAAAAGACAAAACATATGATAGAATAGTCATAAGTGAAGATTTGGAGCAAATCACAAATAACAATTATCAGGCAGTTGATAAATTAATATTTGAAAAAATGGATAGTATTAGTGATGAAGCAACAAACACAGATGGAAATGATATTCCAATAATTTTATTAGGAATGGATAGACGTACTAAAAATGATCCTTTATTAATTAAATTGTTTGGATTAGGATTATATAATGTATTGATTGGGCAAGATAGAAGTGTTCAAAAAGTATGTGATTTAATTTATAGACCAAGAACTAAAAAAGAAGCTAAGGTTTATTATCAAGTTGAAGTTGAAAATGTTAATTATAGCAGTGAAGATAAAGATGAAGTTAGTGAATCAGAAATACAAAATATTTTAAATCATTATAAAAGAATAGGAGAGAATATTCCTAGATGTGTACAAAGCTTTGATAGTATAGCTTCTCAATATACTGAAGATCAAATAAAAATAATAATTAATGCATTACCTAATAGTGTAAAAGTAATACTTGAGGAAAATTCAGATTCATATAGAAAAATAATGGGAATAAAGGGTGAAAAAGTTAAAGGAGCAAGTCAATTACGTAAAGCTGAATATGTAGAAAAAGAGATTAGTTCAGGAAATAAACTAACAAAGCCTGTAATTATACCATCAGTTGTAAATTCAGATAGTATTACTAAAATGAAAAGGAAAAAAGAACAAATTGAAATAGAAGCTAAGAAAAGTGAAAAACAAAAAATAGTTAAAGAGAAAACAGAGAGTAAAAAGAAAGAAGAAGAAAGAATTGCCAAAGAGAAGGCAAAAGCAGAAGCATTAGCTAAGAAAAAAGAAGAAGAAAGGCTTGCTAAAGAAAAGGCAAAAGCAGAAGCATTAGCTAAAAAGAAAGAAGAAGAAAGGCTTGCTAAAGAAAAGGCAAAAGCAGAAGCATTAGCTAAAAAGAAAGAAGAAGAAAGGCTTGCTAAAGAGAAGGCAAAAGCAGAAGCGGCAGCTAAGAAAAAAGAAGAAGAAAGAATTGCTAAAGAAAAGGCAAAAGCAGAAGCAGCAGCTAAGAAAAAAGAAGAAGAAAGAATTGCTAAAGAAAAGGCAAAAGCAGAAGCGGCAGCTAAAAAGAAAGAAGAAGAAAGACTTGCCAAAGAAAAGGCAAAAGCAGAAGCTGAAGCCAAAAAGAAAGAAGAAGAAAGAATAGCCAAAGAAAAGGCAAAAGCAGAAGCAACAGCTAAGAAGAAAGAAGAGGAAAGGAAAGCTAAAGAGAAGGCAGAAGCAGAGGCTACAATAAAAAAAGAAGAAAATGAAAGAATAGAAAAGGCAAAAGCAGAAGCAAAAAGAAAAGAAGAAGAAAGAATTGCTCAAGAAAGAGCAATAGCTGAAGAAGAAGCTAAAAAACAAGAAGAAGAAAGATTAGCACAAGTAGAAGCACAAGCTGAAAAAGAAGAAGAAGAAAGAATTGCAAGGGAAAAGGCAGAAGCAGAAGCAGAACTAAAAAGAAAAGAAGAAGAAAGAATAGCAAAAGCAAAGGCAGCAGCTAAAAAGAAGGAAGAAGAAAGAATTGCAAAGGAAAGAGCAAAAGCTCAAGAAGAAGCTAGAAAAAGAGAAGAAGAAAGAATTGCAAAAGTAGAAGAAGAAGCTAAAAAGAAAGAAGAAGAAAGAATTGCAAGGGAAAAGGAAGAAGCAGAAGAAAGAAAGAAAGTAGAAGAAAGAATAGCAAAAGCAAGAGCAGAAGCTAAAAAGAAAGAAGAAGAAAAAATAGCAAAAGAAAGGGAAAAAGCTAAAAAAAGAGAAGAAGAGAGAATTGCAAGAGCAGAAGCAGAAGCAGAAAGAAAAGAAACAGAAAGAATAGCAAAAGAGAAGGAAGAAGCTAAAAAAATAAAAGAAAAGGAAAAAGCAAATACAGAAAATCAAGAAAAAAACAGTAATGTAAATATTAAGGAAGATATTAATGAAAATGATGCTCAGAGCGAAAAAAGAGGAAGAGGAAGACCTCGTAAAAATTCTACTGAATCATTTGAAGAAGAAGATATTGCAGTAAAGAAAAAAAGAGGAAGACCTCGCAAAAGTAATGAGTTAGAACAAAGTGAACAAAAAGAAACTATAGATGAAGAAATTGATGAAAGTAGCAACTATAGTGAAGAAGATAAAATACCTGATGTAAATGAAGAAAATTATGAAGAAGAAGACAATAAAAAAATTCTGGGATTCAAAGATGAAGATAATGATTTAATAGATATAGAAGATAATGATGAAGAAGAAAATGATTTATTAGAATTAGATGATGAAGAAGATGATGATGATCTATTAGGATTAGAAGATGAAGAAAATAATGAAGAAATTCCAGTACTAGAAGATGATGAAGATAATGAAGATGATGATTTATTAGGATTAGAAGATGACGAAGATAATCAAGAAAATCCAGTACTAGAAGATGATGAGGATAATGAAGATGATGATTTATTAGGATTAGAAGATGA
>CANPWE010000052.1 GCA_947581895.1 uncultured Clostridia bacterium
TCGCCAAACTGCGCGCTTTGTACTCCATTGTTAATATATTTATCCCTTTTACATAACTATTGAATTTGACTACTCTATAGAGTTTTGTTGTGTGAGAAGTGTTAAATAGTAATAATTAGAGCAAAAAAAAGAAATTTCCTCTTGAAATTATTGGTTATTTAGGATAAAATTATTTCATATACTAAAGAGGGAGTGATTGTGGTGTCAAATATTAGTGTAAATTTTAAGAAAAGTAAAATAGATGCAAAAGAGATTATGGCATATTCTGATGAAGTAAAAAAAATACATATGACAATGAACAATAATTTGAATAATAAAAACGAATTTTTGGGATGGTTGAATTTACCTAGTAAACACAATAAAATGGAATTAGATAAAATAAAAAAATGTGCTAAAAAAATTCAGGAGAATTCAGATGTTTTAGTAGTAATTGGAATTGGTGGGTCATATTTAGGTGCTAGGGCTGTTATAGAAGCTTTAACAAATTCTTTTTATAATTTACAAAGTAAAGAAGAAAGAAAATTTCCTCAAATATTATATGTTGGAAATAATTTAAGTAGTACATATATAAATGATATAATAGAATTAATTAAAGATAAAGATTTTTCTATAAATGTTATTTCAAAGTCTGGTACAACAACAGAGCCAGCAATTGCATTTAGAATTTTTAGAAACTTATTAGAAGATAAATATGGTATAAAAGAGGCTCAACAGAGGATTTATGTTACAACAGATAAAGAAAAAGGAGCTTTAAAACAACTTGCAAATGAAGAAGATTATGAGACTTTTGTCATTCCTGATAATGTAGGTGGTAGATATTCTGTATTAACACCAGTAGGATTATTACCTATTGCAACAACTGGTATTGATATAGATAAATTGATGGAAGGGGCTAGATTTGCTCAAGAAAAATACAATGATCCTGATTTAAGATATAATGATTGTTATAAATATGCTGTTGTGAGAAATATATTATACAAAAATAAAAAAAATGTTGAAATTCTGGCTTGTTATAATCCTAAATTACATTTTTTCATTGAGTGGTGGAAACAGTTATATGGTGAAAGTGAGGGTAAAGATGGAAAAGGAATTTTCCCTGCAGGAGTTGAATTCACAACAGATTTACATTCTTTAGGACAATATATTCAAGAAGGAGAAAGATGTTTATTTGAAACAGTACTTAGTTTAGAAGATGAAGAATCAGATATTACTATACAATATGAAGATGATAATTTAGATGGTTTAAATTATTTAGCTAATAAAAAATTAAGTTATGTAAATAAAAAGGCAATGGAAGGCACTATTGAGGCACATGTTGATGGTGGTGTACCAAATATTATTATTGAGATGAAAGAATTAAGTGAAGACACAATAGGCCATTTGATTTATTTCTTTGAAAAAGCATGTGCTATATCTGGCTCATTACTTGGAGTAAATCCATTTAATCAACCAGGTGTAGAAAAATATAAAACAAATATGTTTGAATTACTTAAAAAACCAGGATATGAAAAGAAAAAATAAATTTTATTAAGAAAGGAAACTGAAGAAAAATGGAAAAAAAAGTTATTAAATTTAATTTAGTTGGAGCTATATTTGTACTCCTTTTAATTATTGGTGCAATTGTTGGAACTATAGTATGGATTAATAATCCAAAAGAAAAACAGGAAAAAGAAAGTAATGAAACACCTACTGAAAATAAACAAGCTCAAATGGAACAAGTTCAAATTGAATCAGAAAATACAAATACTAATGATAAAGATATAGAAGTAATAACTATTGGTGATGAAGAAAAAGTAATGACAATGGAAAAAGCACAAGGCTCTTTAGGTTATACAATGAAATATGATGTTGAAAGTTTTTATTTTGATAAAGCAGTAGATGGAAAAGATGAATTTAGATCATTAAATTCAGATACTATATATATGTATGTTATGAAAGAAGAAACAAATTTTTCAGATAGAGTTAATGACATAATACTAGATTCTAGTAGAGGAAATAATTATGTTGATTATAAAATAAATCAAATAGATATAAATGGAAGAAACACTTATAAAGAGATTATGGAAGGTACAGAAGAAACTATTATATACTATTATATTGAAGCAGAAGGTGGATGTTATGTTATTGAAATACATTGTGGAAACCAATTTACAGGTATGACAATTCCAGTAATAGAAAAAATGGTAGAAAGCTTTGAAATTATTGATTAATGTTTTCTCAATTAGTTATATAGCTTATAAATTTTATAATAAAAAGGATTGACTTTTAAAAAAAATTTGGTAAAATATATATAATTAAAAATAGCAATGAAAAAGAAAAAATATATTAATCTATTTATAGAGAACTAATAATCTGGTGGAAATTAGTAATAGAGATATATGGGGAGCTTTGGAGCTAATAATAAATAAAGAGGGTAATAATTAAGATATTACCAATTAGGGTGGAACCGCGGAAAATTAACTTTCGTCCCTAGCCAAAAAATATATGGCTAGTTAGACGAAAGTTTTTGTTTTAACTAGCAAAAAGGAGGATATTGTTATGTTAGAAAACATGGAAAAATTAGTTAGTTTATGTAAAGGAAGAGGATATATATATCCTGGTTCAGAAATTTATGGTGGTTTATCAAATACATGGGATTATGGGCCTTTAGGTGTTGAATTAAAAAATAATGTAAAAAAAGCTTGGATGAAAAAATTTATTCAGGAACGTAAAGATTCTGTAGGAGTTGATGCAGCAATTTTAATGAATCCATCTGTATGGAAAGCTGTTGGTCATTTAGATAGTTTTACAGATCCATTAATTGATTGTAAATCATGTAAAACAAGACACAGAGCAGATAAATTAATTGAAGATTGGGGAGAAAAAAATGGTCAAGATATTTGTGGAGATGGAATGTCTAATGAAGATTTAATAAAATTCATTGATGAACATAATATAAATTGTCCAAATTGTGGTAAACATGAATTTACAGATATAAGACAATTTAATTTAATGTTTAAAACATTTCAAGGTGTTACAGAAGATTCTACTTCAACAATTTATTTAAGACCTGAAACTTGTCAAGGTATATTTGTTAATTTCAAAAATATTATACGTACATCAAGAAAAAAAGTTCCTATGGGAATTGGCCAAATTGGTAAAGCATTTAGAAATGAAATTACACCAGGAAATTTCGTATTTAGAACTCGTGAATTTGAACAAATGGAATATGAATTTTTCTGTAAACCTGGAACAGATTTAGAATGGTTTGAATATTTTGAAAATTATTGTCAACAATGGCTTTTAGATTTGGGAATAAATCCAGAAAATATTAGATTGAGAAAACATGCTAAAGAAGAATTAGTATTTTATAGTAATGGTACAACAGATATTGAATTCAAATTTCCATTTGGATGGTCAGAGTTATGGGGAATAGCTGATAGAACAAATTATGATTTAACAAAACATATGGAATTTTCAAAACAAGATATGAATTATTTAGATCCTGAAACAAATGAAAAATATATACCATATGTTATAGAACCATCATTAGGATGTGAAAGAGCTGTTTTAGCATTTTTGTGTAATGCATATGATGAAGAAGAAATAGCAGAAGGAGATACTCGTGTTGTTTTACATTTACACCCAGCATTAGCACCATATAAAGTTGCTATATTACCTTTATCTAAAAAATTAAGTGATAAAGCAAATGAGGTTTATGAAAATCTTTCTAAAAAATTTATGTGTGATTATGATGAAACTGGAAGTATAGGAAAACGTTATAGAAGACAAGATGAAATAGGAACTCCATATTGTGTAACTATTGATTTTGACACATTAGAAGATAATCAAGTTACTGTAAGAGATAGAGATACTATGGAACAAGTTAGAATTCCTATTGAAGAATTGGAAAACTGGATTCAAAGTAAAATTGAGTTTTAAGTTTTTTGTAATATAAAAACAGTAGGTAAGTTTATCTGCTGTTTTTATTTGTTAAAAAGAAATGAAAAAAATATACACAAAAAATTTTTAATATGTTATAATTACAATAAATTTTGGAAAAATAAAACACAAAGGAGGAAATTTAACATGGATAAAAAGTATGTATATTTATTTAGTGAAGGAAATAGTAATATGCGAGAATTATTAGGTGGAAAGGGTGCAAATTTAGCTGAAATGACTAATTTACGGTTTACCAGTTCCACAGGGATTCACTATAACTACTGAAGCATGTAATAATTATTATGCAAATGATGAAAAAATATCAGAAGAAATAAGTACTCAGATATATGATGGATTAGAAAAGTTAGAAAATTTAGTTGGAAAAAAATTGGGAGATAAAGAAAATCCTTTATTAATATCAGTTCGTTCTGGGGCAAGGGCATCAATGCCTGGTATGATGGATACAATTTTAAATTTAGGTATAAATGATGAGGTTGTTCAAACTTTAGCTATAAAAAATAGAAGATTTGCATTTGATAGTTATAGAAGATTTATTCAAATGTATAGTGATGTTGTAAAAGAAATTCCTAAAAATTTATTTGAAGAAGCTATTGATACAAAAAAATATCAAAGAGGCTTAAAACTAGATACAGATATGGATGCTAATGATTTAGAAGATTTAGTAAAAGTATTTAAAGGAATATATAAAGGGCAAACAGGAGAGGATTTTCCTCAAAATTCAAGAGAACAATTATTAGATTCTGTAAAAGCTGTATTTAGATCTTGGAATAATCCAAGAGCTATAACATATAGAAGATTAAATGATATTCCATCAAATTGGGGAACAGCAGTTAATGTTCAACAAATGGTTTTTGGAAATATGGGAGAAGATTGTGGTACTGGTGTGGCATTTTCAAGAAATCCAGCAACAGGTGAAAACAAAGTATTTGGTGAATTTTTAATGAATGCACAAGGTGAAGATGTTGTAGCAGGTGTTAGAACTCCACAAGAAATTGAAACTTTAAAAAAAGTAAATGAAAGTGCTTATAATGAATTTATAGGATATAGTAAAAAATTGGAAGAACATTATAAAGATATGCAAGATATGGAATTTACAATAGAACATGGAAAATTATATATTTTACAAACAAGAAATGGAAAAAGAACAGCAAATGCAGCCTTAAAAATAGCAGTTGATATGGAAAAAGAAGGATTAATTACTAAAGAAGAAGCTATTTTAAAAATAGAGCCTAAACAATTAGAACAATTATTACATCCAAATTTTGATGCAGAAAAACTAAAAAAAGCAAAATCAATTGCTAAGGGATTACCTGCATCACCAGGAGCAGGTACTGGTAAAATTGTTTTTTCAGCTAATAAAGCACAAGAGTTAGCAAAAAATGGAGAAAAAGATTTAATTTTAGTTCGTTTAGAAACTTCTCCAGAAGATATAGAAGGAATGGTAGTGTGTAATGGTGTTTTAACTATAAGAGGTGGAATGACTTCACATGCAGCAGTTGTAGCTCGTGGTATGGGAACATGTTGTATAACAGGTTGTGGTGAATTAACAATAAATGAAAGTGAAAATACTGTAATAACAGCTAATGGTGATATTTATCATGAAGGTGATTATATTTCATTAGATGGTGGAACAGGAATGGTTTATGGTGAAAAAATAGAAACTGTTGATGCAACTGTTTCAGGAGATTTTGCTAAATTTATGGGATGGGCTGATTCATTTAGAAAACTAGAAGTTCGTGCTAATGCTGATAATGCAAGAGATGCTAAACAAGCATATGATTTTGGTGCACAAGGTATAGGTTTATGTAGAACAGAGCATATGTTTTTTGAAACAGATAGAATAAGTGCAATTAGAGAAATGATTGTTTCAAAAACTTCAGAACAACGTGAAAAAGCATTAGATAAAATATTACCAATGCAAAAAGGTGATTTTGAACAATTATACAAAACAATGAAAGGATACCCTGTAACAATCAGATTATTAGACCCACCATTACATGAATTTTTGCCACATGAAGATTGGGAAATAAGACAATTAGCTGAAAATATGAATATGACTTATGAAGAATTAAAAGAAATTGTAGTAGATTTACATGAATTTAATCCTATGATGGGACATAGAGGATGTAGATTAGATATAACATATCCAGAAATTGCTGTAATGCAAACAAGAGCAATAATAGAAGCTGCAGTAAATGTAAAAAAAGAAGGAATAGAAGTTCATCCAGAAATAATGATTCCTTTAATAGGTGATATTAAAGAAATAAAATTTGTAAAAGATATAATAATAGAAACTGCAGATAAAATAATAAAAGATTCAGGAATAGAGCTAAAATATATGGTTGGTACTATGATAGAAATCCCACGTGCATGTATAATAGCAGATGAAATTGCAAAAGAAGCGGAATTTTTCTCATTTGGAACAAATGATTTAACTCAATTAACATATGGGTTTAGTAGAGATGATTCAGGAAAATTCTTAAAATCATATTATGATAAAAAAATATTTGATTATGATCCATTTCAAAGAATTGATGAAACTGGTGTTGGTAAATTAGTTGAAACAGCTGTAAAATTAGGAAAAAACACTAGACCTGATATTGAACTTGGAATCTGTGGAGAACATGGTGGTGATCCAAAATCAATTGAATTTTGCCATAAAGTTGGATTAAATTATGTATCTTGCTCTCCTTTTAGAGTGCCTATTGCTAGACTTGCTGCTGCACAAAGTGCGATTCGTATACCTGAAAAAAAATAAAATATTAAAAAATGGGGGAGGTTTTCCAATTATACAGATTGTGTAGTTTGGGTTACATCCCCAAAATTATGCCAAAATATTACAAAAATGTGACATTTTAGTAAATTATTCGAATAACATTGACTGTATTTTCCATCAATGATATACTATATTGGAAAAAATGTAGCAAAAGAGGAGGATGGGAAAAGTGTCAAAGAATGACGTTTTACCAAAAATGAACATAGGAAAATTTGCAAAAAAAATAATAATTTTAAATATAATAATATATATATGTATAGGAATACTATTACCAAATAATATTTTTGCTGTACAAACAAAACATTCATATTCTAAAGGACAACTTAGTAAATACCCAGGATATGATACACTTATACAAAATTTGCAAGCTAAACATCCAAACTGGAATTTTACTATTTTGGAAACAGGATTAGATTGGAATGAAGTTATAAAAAACGAAACAGTAGCATCACATGGAAGAAATTTAATTTATTATACATATTCAGGAAACTGGGTATGTTCTTCATGTGGAAATAGAGCATATGATACAGGAAAATGGAAATGTGCTTCAGAAGCCTCAGTTTCATATTATATGGATCCAAGAAACTGGTTAAATGAGACAAATATTTTTCAATTTGAAAATTTAGCTTATAATGGAGATATTCAAAATATTGATGGTGTAAAAAAGATTTTAAGTACTGTAGGATGGGCAAATGGAGACACAATTACATATATAAAGCCAAATGGTCAAAAAGGTACTATTAATAAATCATATGCACAGGTAATAATGGATGCTGCAAAAGAGGCTGGAATTAGCCCATATCATTTAGCTGCAAGAATAAAACAAGAACAAGGTTCAAATACTAATGCAAGTTCAACAGGAAGAGGAGATAATTCTACATATCCAGGATATTATAATTTTTTAAATATACAAGCAACAGGTTCAAATGTTATTGGAAATGCACTTAAATATGCACAAACTCAAGGTTGGGATGATCCAGAAAAATCAATTAAAGGTGGTGCTAAATTTATAGCTGGAACATATATATCTAGAGGACAATCAACATTATACTTACAAAAATTTGATGTAGATAATTCAGATGGAAGTTTATATTATCATCAATACATGCAAAATGTTTCAGCTTCATATACAGAAGGTAATACAGTTAGATCTTCTTATGAAGGAATGGGGCTTCTAGATAGTAGTATAAATTTTGTAATTCCTGTATATGATAATATGCCAAAAGAAATATCACCATCTCCTGCTGGAACAGTACCTGTAACACAAAATGTTCAAGTAACAAATGATGAGATAAATATAAGAAGTGCTAGAAGTACATCTTCACCTGAAATAGCTAAAGTAAATAAAGGAGATACATTACTTAGAATAGAATTAGCAGGAAGTAAAGAAAATGGATATTATTGGGATAAAGTAGTATTATCAGATGGTAGAAAAGGATATATTGCAAGAGATTTTATAACTCAAATTAATGATGTTACAAATTCAAATACATCAGCAGTAGCAAATGTTAGTGTGAATTTAAGAAATGGACCAGGAACAACAGATACATCTATAATAACAACTATAACATCTGGTCAATCTGTTACAATAATTGAAGTTGGAAAATATAATGGATTAGATGGATATAATTGGTCAAGAGTAAAGTTAAGTAATGGTACTCAGGGATATGTTGTAAGTGATTATTTAACAGAAGTTACATCAACAAATTATATAATTGCTTATGTAAATTGTAATTCAGATGGAAAAGTAAATGTAAGAAGTGGGGCAGGAACTAAATATTCAGTAGTTACATCTTTAGCAAAAGATGCAAAAGTAACAGTCCTACAAAAAGCAGCAGGAAATGATAATGGATATGTGTGGGATAAAATTGTTACTTCAGATGGGTTAGAAGGATATATAGCAAATAGTTATTTAAGGTATGAAAATTCACAACCAAATACAAATACTCAACCAAATGGTAGTAATCCAAATGAGAATTGTGATGTAGATGGAGATAATATTGTAGATTCAGCAGATTTATATTATGTAATAAAATTTCTAAAAGAAATACCTGAAGAATATAACCCAAGTTATGATGTTGATAAAGATGGCCAAATAGATTCTACAGATCTATATATAATTATAGTATATTTAAAACAACACTAATTTATAAAATGGAGGAATGAAATGAAAAAGATATCTTATAAAATGATTTTTTTATTGCTATTTGGAATGATTATTTTGTTCTTAAATAGTATAGATAGTAATGCAGCAACAGCTGGTATATCGGCTAGTAGTCAAAACGTAAATGTTGGAGATAATGTTAATATAAATGTATCTATTACTGCAGCAACTTGGAATGTAAAAGTAAGTGGCTCAGGAATTTCAGATAGTATAGTTGGTGTAAATACAGATGTACAAAATCAAACAACAAATCAATCATATAAATTAAATACTTCTAAAGCAGGAACTTATACAGTTATGATAACAGGAGATATAACTGATGCAAATGGACAAAAACAAAATGTTTCTTATAGTACAACTGTTACAGTTGCTGAAAAAAACGCAAATCCTTCTGAGGGTAGCCAATCAGGAGAACAGCCAAAAGAAGAAACACCAAAAGGAGAAACACCAAAACAAGAAACTCCAAAACAAGAAACACAAAAACAAGAAACACAAAAACAAGAAACTCCAAAAGAAAATACACCAACATTTAAAAATACAAATGAAACAGTGTATATAAAACAAAGTCAATCTTCAGTAAATGTAAGACAAGGATATACAACTGATACAAAGCTTCTTGGTTCATTAAAAAGTGGAGAAAGTGTTACAAGAACAGGAATAGGTGATAATGGATGGAGTAGAGTAACATATAATGGTCAAACAGCATATATTATAAGTTCTGCATTAACAACTGAAGAACCAGTAAAAGAAGAAGAAACATCTTCAAATAAAGCACTTAAAGAATTAATTATAGAAGGTTATGAATTAACTCCAAAATTCAATCCAGAAACAACTAGATATAGTTTAACATTAAAAGAAGGTGAAGAAAAACTAAATATAACAGCTACTCCAGAAGATGAAAAAGCAAATGTTACTATTACAGGAAATGAAAATTTTGATATTGAAAATAGTGTTGTAAGAATAACTGTAACTGCAGAAGATGGTACAACAAGAATATATAGTATATCAGTTTCAAAAGGTAGTGAAACTCGTGTAGTAGAAATGGTAAGACTTAGTAATTTACAAGTTGCAAACTCAACATTAAATCCAGAGTTTAATCCTGATGTAACATCTTATGTTATTGAAACAGATGATCCATCTACAATAACAGCACAAGATATAGTTGCAACAGCAGAAGATGAAAATGTTGAAGTAACAATTGCAGATGAAAATAGTGTATCAGAAAATGGCGAGAAAAAAATAACAATAATGTTAGAAGATAAAGAAAATAACATAAATACTGCATATGAAATTTTTATAAAAAAACCAACAAATAATCAATTAGATAATATGGTAAAAGGTAATTCAGATAATAAAATTTATTTTATATTAGGTACAATAATTGTTGTATTAATAATATTAATAATAATTATTATAGTAGTATTAAGAAAAACTTCAGATAAAGAAGATGAAGAAGATGATGATGAATATGATGAAGAAGATGATGAATTATCAGATGATTATTCATTAAATAATGCAACAGATGAAGATAATGAATATGATGATATGATTAGAGAAAGTATGATTAAAACACAAATAATTAATACAGATTATAATGTTTTTAAAGATAAATCAAATGATATTGGTGTTGATAATTTAGATAATAATATAGATGATGAAGATGATGATCAAGAATTCAAGAAAAAAGGTAAACATTTTTAGGTAATTTATTTGTAAGTTTACTATTGACTTTTAAACAATAAAAAAATATAATTCTATGTGAAATAAAATTATATTTTTTTATGCTACTATAGCTCAGTTGGTAGAGCAACTGATTCGTAACCAGTAGGTCGGCAGTTCAATTCTGCCTAGTAGCTCCAAAATTATAGACAAGGGGACGGGGTCAATACCAACAACTTAAGAAAAAAAAGTAAAAATCATAAAATATATATGATTTTTACTT
>CANPWE010000053.1 GCA_947581895.1 uncultured Clostridia bacterium
AGTGTGTATACGTTTTGGGGGTTGTGGTGGTCTGGGGAATTATAACTCTCTGTAGCTAGCCGGTCCCCACTTAAGCCACATTTTCAAAATAATATATGTCAACAGCCATACTTATCTTGGATTTTTTGACTGACTACTGCAAAAGCATTACATAACTATTGAATTTGACTACTCTGAAGAATTTGGGTGTGGGAAAAGTTTCGAATGGTGATGGCAATGGATTTGACAAAATTGAGAAAAAAGTTTAAAATAGAGAACAGAGTAAATTAAATAGTCGCGTATAGCAATTTCGAAAGAAAGCGTACGAGGAAAGTCCGGGCTCCATAGAGCAATGATGCTGGATAACGTCCAGTGAGGGAGACCTTAAGGAAAGTGCAACAGAAAATAACCGCCTATATAATAATATAGGTAAGGATGAAAAGGCGAGGTAAGAGCTCACCGCTGGTATGGTGACATACTGGGACTGTGTAAACCCCATCTGGAGCAACACCCGAAATGGAAGGTTAAGACTGCTCGTCATCTTCTAACTGAGGTGGCTTGAGACATATAGTAATATATGTACTAGATAAATGACTATTCAAGACAGAACCCGGCTTATAGATTTACACTATATTTTTATAATAGAAAAATTGTAACTCAAATTTGTATTTGTGAGTTGCATTTTTTTATTTAAGGTATTTAGTATAATTTTTAAAAAGTGTTAAAAAATAGCACAAAATAAAATAATATGAATAAATTATATTGCACAATAAAATATTTTGATGTATAATTTTTTTTAGGTAAAAGCAAAGGAGGAAAGCATTATGGCATATGTAAATGAGAAATTACAGGAATTTGAAAGATATATACATAATAGAAGAGTTGCAATAATTGGTTTAGGTGTAAGCAATTTGCCACTTCTTGATTATTTTTGTGATAAAGGAGCACAAGTAACTGTATTTGATAAAAAATCTATAGAAGAAATAGATAAATCTGTATTAGAAAAAATAAAAATGCGTGGTATTAATTTTACATTTGGAGAATACAGTTTAGTTAATTTAGTAGGATTTGATATAATATTTAGATCACCATCATGTAGACCAGATATTCCTGAGTTAAAAGCTGAAAGTGTGCGTGGAGCTATAATAACCTCTGAAATAGAAATGGTAATAGAGCTATGTCCAGGTAAGGTTATAGGTATTACAGGAAGTGATGGTAAAACAACTACAACAAGTTTAATTTATGAAATTATAAAAGAAAAAGGGTATCCTTGTTTTCTTGGTGGAAATATAGGTATACCATTATTTACTAGAGTACATGAAATGACTCCTGATTGTGTAGTTGTATTAGAATTAAGTAGTTTTCAATTGATGGATATGAAAATTTCTCCAGATATATCAGTAATAACAAATATTTCGCCAAATCACTTAGATGTGCATAAATCATATGAGGAATATATAGATTGTAAGAAAAATATTTTTAGAAATCAAGATGAAAATGGTAAAATTGTATTAAATTATGATAATGATATAACTAGAGATTGTGCTTCTGAAGCAAATGGAAAAGTTAGATTTTTTAGTAGAAAAAATAGATTAGATAATGGAGTAATTTATGATAATGGTATTATAAAGGCTTGTGAAGATGGTGTTCGTATGCATGTTTTAACAATAGATGAAGCTGTATCTTTACGTGGAATGCATAATTATGAGAATATTTGTGCAGCAGTAGCAGCTACAGAAGATTTAGTAGAACCTTTTATACAAGCTAGAGCAATAACAAAATTTAAAGGTGTAGAACATAGATTAGAGTTTGTTAGAAGTATAAATGATGTTAAATGGTATAATGATTCTATTGGAACTAGCCCTACTAGAACAATAGCTGGATTAAATGCTTTTGATGAAAAAATAGTATTAATAGCAGGTGGGTATGATAAACATTTAGATTATACTTGTATAGCAAAACCTATTATACAAAATGTAAGTAATTTAATTTTAATAGGAGCAACTGCAGATAAAATAGAAAATGCTGTTAAAGAAGAATTAGAAAAAGAGAAAAAAGAGTTACCTATATATAGGTGTAGTACTTTAGAAGAATGTGTAAATAAAGCATATGAAGTAGCTACTCCAGAGGAAATAGTTTTGTTTTCTCCAGCAAGTGCAAGTTTTGATATGTATAAAAACTTTATGGAAAGAGGACAAAAGTTTAAAGATTTGGTTAATAAAATTTCATAGTATCAAAAATTACCTCTAAAGCATAATATATAAAATAATTATGTTTAGGAGGTAATTTTATGTATTATAATGATTATGAGGATTATATTAGAAATGTTTTAGGGTATTCTAATCAAACAGACAATACATATCAAAATTATTCTAATAGTTATAATAATATGGATTATAATATGAATTACAATAATATGAATTATAATGGATTTAATGGAATGAATTGTCATAATTCAAATTATGATAATATGATGTGTTGTAATATGCAAACAAGTCAATTTCAAAACAGAAATAATCCAACTTCTGCAAATCAAATAGAACAAATGTACCCAGAAATTTATAAAATAATAAATCCAATGGTATGTAAAATGTGTGATAATAATACACAACCTGTTACAGAATCTTTAATAGAACAAATGACAAATGAAATATATGATAATGTAGTAAATCGTGTTGAAATTCAAAATGTTATTAATCTAAATATAGAAACTAGAGAAACACAAATAGGTGAAAATAGAGGAGATAATATTATTGAGAATAAGTCAAGTTCTTCAAATAGAAGTATATCACAATCTTCAAGTAGTAGTATTAATACATCAAATGTAAATAATAATAAAACTACAATAAATAATTGTCAAAATGTAAAAGAAAATATGGAAGAAATAAGAGAAACACGCTCACCATCTTCACAAAGTCAATCACAAAGAAGAAACAGATTATTAAATGATTTGATTCGTATATTAATATTAAATAGATTATTAAGACCAAATATGCCTAATAGACCAAATAGACCACCATTTAGACCAGGTCCAGGTCCAAGACCAATGATGCCAAGAATGAGTAATGAATATATACCATATATGTAAAACTTATATAAAAATTCCATATATTTCCATAAAAGTAAATTTTATATATTATAAACTCATGTTGTAATTGTATATAAAATATTAAATGTGGAAAAATAAAATTGTATTCAATAAATTTTGAATGCAATTTTTTTGAGTTTTATATTGCATTTCAGAAAATACAACTATTAATGTATAAACAAATTTGTAAGTAAAAACAATATTATACATTAATAATCTAATAAAATATAAATAAGGGGGAAATGAAAATGAAGGTTAATGAATGTATGTGTCATGATGTATTATGGGTTAATCCAAATACATCAGTTTGTGAATGTGCTAATTTAATGGCAGAGCATAAAATAGGATGTATTCCAGTATGTGACCAAAGTCAAAAGGTTGTTGGTATGATAACAGATAGAGATATTTTATTAAGAAGTGTATGTTGTGATAAAGATGCAAAAGCAACACCTGTAAGTGATATAATGTCAACAGATGTATGTTGTTGTGATGCAAACGAATATTTAGATACAGCAGAAAAATTAATGTCTAAAAATCAAGTTAGAAGATTACCTATTATTGAAAATAATAAAATAGTAGGTATATTATCAATTGGAGATATTAGTAGAAATCCTTATACAGATAAAGAAGGTTTTGCTATTACTTTTGATAATATCTGTGGTGGTGGAAATAAGAATAATTGCTAGTTAGTAATTTTTTTTATAAATATGTAAAATAGGAGTGTAATATATACACTTCTATTTTACATAATTTGAAATTGTAAATAATATACTATTTTTTAAGATAATTAAAATTTGAAAAATATTTGAGATTAAAAATTTAACTAAATTTTCCTTTTTTATACATAACTTGTCTATTAAAGCATACAATATTAATACTAAATATTTTATAAATAAATTTTGGATATACAAAAGTAATTATATAGGCAAGGAGAACACATATGTCTGGTGATTTTAGTTATTGGGTTGATGTTTTTAAAAAGGTAATTTTATTAGTGTCAAGTATTTTTTTAATATATATTGGTTTTAAAGTAAGTATATTTTATATACCATTTTTAATTGCATTTATATTATCATTATTAATAGAACCTGTCATAAGATTTTTTATGAAAAAATTTAAAATGAAAAGAAAAATTAGTGCTATAGTAATATTTTTAATAGTACTTTCAATAATAATTGGAATAATAGCATGGGGGATTGCAACATTAATATCAGAAGCATCAAATTTTTTGGGAAATATAAGTTATTATTTTGATAAAATTCATGAAAACTCACAAAGTATTATATCTAATTTTAATTTTGATAAAATAAAAGTATCAGAAGATTTAAAAAACATTTTAAGTAATTCAACTGGAGATTTTATACAAACAGCTTCTAATTGGCTAAAAAATTTTATTACAAAATTACTTAATTCATTAACTTCATTAGCAACAATAGGTGTATATATAGTAATTACATTACTAGCACTATATTTTATGTGTACTGATAAAATTTATATTTTAGATCAAATAGAACATCATTTGCCTGAACAATGGGTAAAAAAATTAACAAAACATGTAAAAGCAATATCAAAGGCTTTGGGCTGTTATTTAAAAGCTCAATTAAAATTAATATTAATATCTTTTGTTATTTCATTAGTAGGTTTATATATTTTTTCAATAATTGGATTAAATGTAAAATATCCATTAATGGTAGCAATAGGAATAGCTATAGTAGATGCTTTACCAATATTTGGTTCAGGAACTGTAATGGTTCCATGGGCTATTATTTCTGCATTTAATGGAGATGTAAAACTTGGAACTTCAATATTAGTATTATGGATAATAATGTGTATTGTTAGACAAATTATAGAGCCTAAAGTAGTAAGTGGACAAATAGGAATACATCCAATATTTACATTAATAGCAATGTATACAGGTTTTAAATTTTTAGGTTTTATAGGATTATTTATAGGACCTATAGTATTAATTATATTGAAAAATATATATGAAGTAAGAATAGATAGGGGATTTGTGAAGAGTATTTTTGATAGGGATTGTTAATAAAAAATTCCACTATGTTTCACTATTAATATAACTGTCAGAAGGAGGATATACATATTCATCTTTAGGTACAGTTGTTTCTTTTATATTTTTTATTTTTATAACAGGAATATCTCCATGATAATTTCCTTTTTCAATAATACCTTCTGCTTCTACCCAAGCACCATCAATAAAATCTTTAGCATTATCACATTCACTTAAAAATCCAACAACAACAGCTTGATTATCTGAAGAAATAATCATTTGTCTAGCTAATACAAATTGAGTTTCATTAAAATCAAAAAGCCTATAAACAAAACCAGTAAATTTCACTTCTTTTCCAATATATTTATCAATATTCTCATGAGAATCTTTTAAAATATCTGTATAATTATTAGCATTTATTTCAACATAAGATGTATCAACTTCATCATTTACCTTAACCTTAGATGTTGAATCATAAAATTTATAACCAACAACAATAAAAACAAGAACTAAAATTAAAACAACAATAGTAATTCCAATTTTCTTAAACCATCCACTACTTATTTTAACATTACATACAAACATACAAACACTACCTTTCTTAATAAAAATTATATTATCTTAAGAAAAAATTATGATTTTTCTTGCGAAATTTTTATATTAGTGATATAGTACATATAAAATTGTATGTAAAACAAAAATACATAAGATAGAAAGGAAGAAAAGCAATGAGTTTGTTAAACAAGATATTTAAAAGTTACAGTGAAAAAGAAGTAAAAAGAGTTATGCCTCTAGTTGATAAAATAAATAGTTTAGAAGATGGTATAGCAAAATTATCTGATGGAGAACTACGTAACAAAACAAATGAATTCAAAGATAGGCTTGCTAAAGGAGAAACTTTAGATGATTTACTTCCAGAAGCTTTTGCAGTTGTTAGAGAGGCGTCTAAAAGGGTTTTAGGATTACGTCATTTTGATGTTCAATTAATAGGTGGTATAATATTACACCAAGGTAGAATAGCTGAGATGAGAACTGGTGAAGGTAAAACTTTGGTTGCTACATTACCAGCATATTTAAATGCATTAACAGGTGAAGGTGTTCATGTAATTACTGTAAATGATTACCTTGCAAAAAGAGATAGTGAATGGATGGGAAAAGTATATAGATTTTTAGGACTATCTGTTGGATTAATTATTGCAGGAATGAAACCAAATGAAAAACAAGAAGCATATAATTGTGATATAACTTATGGTACAAACAATGAATATGGATTTGATTACCTAAGAGATAACATGGTTATATATAAAAACCAATTAGTACAAAGAAAATTAAGTTATGCTATCGTAGATGAAATAGACAGTATTTTAATAGATGAAGCTCGTACACCTCTTATTATTTCAGGTAGAGCTAATAAATCTTCTGATCTATATAAAAAAGCAGATTCATTTGTAAGAAAATTACAAGCTAAAGTAATAGTAGAAGAAGATATTAAAGATGAAGAACAAGCAGAAGATAATGAAAATTATGACTATGTTGTAGATTTAAAAGCTAAATCAGCTACATTAACACAAAAAGGTATTGCAAAAGCTGAAGAAGAATTTAACTTAGAAAACTTCAATGATTTGGAAAACTCTGAATTAGTTCATAATGTTAATCAAGCTTTACGTGCTTATGGAATAATGAAAAAAGATATAGATTATATAGTAAAAGATGGTGAAGTTCTAATTGTAGATGAATTCACAGGTCGTATTATGTATGGAAGAAGATATAATAATGGATTACATCAAGCTATTGAAGCAAAAGAAAAAGTTAAAATAGCTGATGAATCAAAAACTCTTGCAACAATAACATTCCAAAACTACTTTAGAATGTATGATAAATTATCAGGAATGACAGGTACTGCTATGACAGAAGAAGCTGAATTCCAAGAAATATATAAATTAGATGTTATAGAAATACCTACAAATAAACCATTAATAAGAGATGATGCTCCAGATATAATTTATAAAAATGAGGATGCTAAATTTAGAGCTGTTATAGAAGATATTAAAGAAAGTCATGAAAAAGGACAACCAGTTCTAGTTGGTACAGTATCTATTGAAAAATCTGAAAAATTAAGCAAATTATTAAATGAAGCAGGAATTAGACATACAGTATTAAATGCTAAACAACACGAAAAAGAAGCGGAAATAGTTGCACAAGCTGGTAAATATGGTGCTGTTACTATTGCTACAAACATGGCAGGTCGTGGTACTGATATTATGCTTGGTGGAAATAGTGAATATTTAGCAAAACAAGAAATGAAAACACAAGGATATTCAGATGAACAAATAGAACAAGCAACAGCTTTTAATGAAACATCAGATGAAGAAATATTATCAGCAAGAGCAAAATTCAAAGAATTAGAAAATAAATATGATGATGAAATAAAAGAAGAAAAGCAAAAAGTTATAGATGCTGGTGGTTTAAAAATTATAGGTACAGAAAGACATGAATCAAGACGTATAGATAATCAGTTACGTGGACGTTCTGGACGTCAAGGTGATCCAGGTTCTTCTAAATTCTATATTGGATTAGATGATGATTTAATGAAAATATTTGGTGGAGACAAAGTTACAAAAGTATATGATACATTAGGTGCAGATGAAAATATGCCAATACAATCTAAAATATTATCTAGTACTGTAGAAAAAGCTCAAAAAAAGGTTGAAGGAAAGAACTTTAGTATAAGAAAAAATGTATTAAATTATGATGATGTTATGAATACACAAAGAGAGATAATATATAAACAAAGACGTGAAGTTCTTGACGGAGAAAACATTAAAGAAAATGTTATAGGTATGATGGATTCTACTGTAGAAGGAATAGTTTTTGCATTTAGTGATGATGAAACTGTTTTAATAGAAGAAGCTTTAATAGCAGAAATAGAAAATACATTAGGTCTTTCAGCTGAGACTTTAGGCATAAAAGAAGGTGAAAAAGAAAAACCTCAAGAATTAATTGAAAAATTAAAAGATGCTGTTCATGCAAGATATGAAGAAAAAGAAAAAATGGCTGGTTCAGAAGAATTAAGAGAAATAGAAAGAATTATAACATTAAAAGTAGTTGATGACCAATGGATGGAACATATAGACAATATGGATGAATTAAAAAATGGTATAGGTCTTCGTGCATATGGACAAAAAGATCCTGTTGTTCAATATAGGATTGAAGGTTTTGATATGTTTGATGAGATGGTTGAAAATATCAAAATAGATATCACAAAGGCATTATTACATTTAGAAAGAGCTGATAATGTTCAAAGAAAAGAATCTGCTGAAATAACTGATGCAAGCTTAAGAGATACTGCGATTAGTTTAGTAGATGGTACTATTACTCCTAAAGAGGGAGGTCTTAATAAGACTGTTGTTAATAAAGAGCCTAAGGTTGGAAGAAATGATCCTTGTCCATGTGGTTCGGGCAAAAAGTATAAGAATTGTTGCGGAAAGAATGCTTAAATACTGAATTACAAGAGATTTTCAAAACTTGAAAAATAATAAAAAAAGTTCGACTTGTCAGCAAAAATATAAATATGCGAACAAAAAGTATTGAAAATAAAGGAATGTAGACATAGTAAATATGTTGACATTCCTTTTTTGCTGTGTAAGAATATAATACTATATATATACGGATAATACTAAGTGGGACAGAATTTGTGGAAGTGGTAAGAAATATAAAAACTGCTGTGGTAAAAATGCTTAAAATCGGTACTTTCAGGGAAGAGAAAATTTGAAATCTTGTGGTTAGAGTACTTGTCAAAATGTAATATGTTTGTTAGAATATTAGTGGAAAAAAATTAAAAAATTACTAAACAAAATAGTAATATACTTAAGGAAAATATGTTTGTAAATATCTGATTATCAAAGGTATAAGTATTCTAGTAATGAAAATTATATCATTTCCAAGTTGCAAATAAGTAAATAAACAAAGCAGGGCAAGTGATAAGGTTCAAAAAATTTACATAAAAAATTTACATGAATTGACTTTTCGATATAGATATGGTATAATATTATTAATTAGAGTCATTATGGCCCTAATACTTTTCATATAAAATAAAAACATCTAAGGAGGGTTACTAAAATGAAAAGTGTAAACGAAGTGACTGCTTGCAACTGCGAGCAAATCATGGTGAGTGTTCAGCCGAATGGTGATTGCACAGCCAAGAAGGTTTCTAACGAAGGAACTAAGGTTAGCATTACTGCTATCAAAGCTGTTCTTTCCGACTATGTGGGAAAGAAGACAGTTGGAGAGCTGGCAAAAGCCATTGCTGAGGTGGTTGATGCTTCTAGCAATGCTGATAAAGCTGAAGTTGTTCTCATATGGAAAGATGGTACAAAGTACCAAATTTCTGATGATGGGAGCGGAAAGCCGAAGATTGTTGAACTCAAGGAAGAAACATCAAATCTGAAAGATGAAATCAGAGGCATTGTTAAAGATGACATTGCCGAAAAGTACATTGATGAATTTCTGGAGAGAGTAACAACGGAAACAACAACTGTTAAGCCAGAAGAGACAGAAGAGACAGAAGAGACAAAAGAGACAAAAGAGACAAAAGCTATGCCAGCATACATGCCAGAAGGATTTAAATATCTTGATGGTGCTATTGAAAGCAAGGATTATCGGATTGTTGACAAACAAGGTAACGTCTTTACCTGGGTTCCTGAAAGGACTTTAAAAAATGGGAAAACAGTTGCTGGATTTTTTCTGTCAACCTATGAAATTTCCAAAGATGCTTATGGTGTTCCAAGATCTGTTGAGGGAGAATTACCTTGGGTCAGCATAAGTTGGACAGAAGCTAGAGAACAGGCATCGAAGTTTGACGGTAGGCTTATATCGAACGACCAATGGGATTCAATCTGTGAAGAGTGTGCAGAAACCATTGGTGAGATCAAAGTCTATGAAAATAGCGCAGAAATAGGAAACTATCTGAGTTACAAATTGAGAAAAACAGGAGAATACTTAGTGTGCGGCTGTTCAAATTTAGCAGGAAACTGTTGGACTTGGACAAATGAAATTAAAGATACACAAATAGGCCAATTGGCGGTTATTCGTGGGGGGTCTTATTACCATGCGGGTTATGACAAGCCTATGGCTGGTCGCAGCCATCAAGAGCTTGCTGGAGACTGCAATATTGGTTTTCGTATCGTGATTTAAAGTACCACTGTCTGAACACATTTAAAGGAGGGAGCTATGCTCTCTTCTTTAAGTTATATATTTAAGTCGTCAAGTAAAAAAGTAAATGCAATTCTGTAAAGTAATTGCAAGTTGTAAGAGATATAGCAATTTAAAAAGCAATATTTAACATCTAAATATTGCTTTTTTTGCTTTTTCAGTGTAAAATTAATATATATTCC
>CANPWE010000054.1 GCA_947581895.1 uncultured Clostridia bacterium
GTCAACAGCCATACTTATCTTGGATTTTTTGACGGTCTCCTGCAAAAGCATTACATAACTATTGAATTTGACGGCTTATTGCAAAAGTATTAAACACTAACTGTTATAAGATTGTTCGTAAAATAGTCTAAAAGCTTTTTATTTGAATAAACTCATAATTTCTTCTTTAGACAACTTACTTATAAAAGTTTCCTTAGTTGAAAGCATATTATCAATTAATTTCGCCTTTTTTTGTTGTAATTCATAAATTTTTTCCTCAATAGAATTTTTAGTTATCAACTTATAAACCTGAACATTTTTCTTTTGACCAATTCTATATGTTCTATCAGTTGCCTGATTTTCTGCTGATAAATTCCACCATGGATCATAATGAATTACCATATCTGCACCTATTAAATTAAGTCCTGTACCTCCTGCTTTTAAGGAAATTAAAAATACCTTTATATCTGGATTTTCATTAAATTCATCCACAAGTTTTATTCTATCTACTACTTTAGTTTCACCAGTCAACTTATAATATGATATATCTTCTTTTTTAAACTCTCTCTCAATTATATCAAACATTGATGTATATCCAGAAAACAACAAAATTTTATGTCCACTTTCTATAGCATCTTTCACTATTTGTATACATTGGTTTAATTTACTACTTTCACCTTTATAATTTTCTATAAATAAACTTGGGTGACAACATATTTGCCTTAATCTCATTAATAAAGATAATATTTTAATTTGACTTCTTTCAAATCCATTTACAGATATCTCTGTTTCTATTTCTTCTTTTACTTGTGACATATATGACATATAAATTTTCTGTTGTTCATCTTCCATTTCATTATTTAAAATTGTTATAGTTTTATCTGGTAATTCAGTTAATACTTCTTCTTTTATTCTTCTTAAAATAAATGGTTCTATCAACATTTTTAATTTTTTCATTGCAGAACTATCTTCCCCTTTTACAATTGGAGTTTCATATAGTTCTTTGAATTTTCTATAACTAAATAAATACCCTGGCATAACAAAATCAAATATTGACCATAATTCTGATAATGAATTTTCTATTGGTGTTCCTGTTAAAGCATATCTTGTTTCAGCTTGTATTTCTTTTATTGCTTTAAAGTTTTGTGTATTATTGTTTTTTATATATTGTGCCTCATCTGCTATTATATATTTGAATTGATAATTTTTTTCCTGATATTCCTCTATATCTCTTTTCAATATATCATATGAAGCTATTACAACATTATAATCCTCTATTTGTTCTATTTTACCTTTTCTTTCTCTTGCAGATCCATTAACTAATAAAACATTTAATGTTGGTGCAAATTTTTTTATTTCATTATACCAATTTAGAGTTAATGAACTAGGACATACAACTAAACTTGCTTTTGGTTTAGAAATATCTTCTGGATCATCACTATTTTTAAAACTCTCTACATATGAAAGAATTACACTTACTAATTGAATAGTTTTTCCAAGACCCATATCATCTGCTAAAATTCCTCCAAATTTATATGAATCTAATGTTTTTAGCCATTTAAATCCTGTTTCTTGATAACCTCTTAAACTTGCCTTTAAGCCTACAGGCAAGTTTATATTTTCATTTATGTTTTTATTATCAATTTCTTCAATTATATTTTTATAATTTTCATCTTTACTTACATTTTTTATATTAGAATTTTTTAATAGTCTATCTAAATATAGACTTCTATATATTGGTAATTTTATTTCACCCTGTTCTATTTCTTTAAAATCTATATCTAAATTTGTTTTTAAACTTTCAAATAAATTAATAGTTTCATTTTCTTCTAAATTAATAAACTCTCCATTTTTTAATCTATGGAATTTCTTTTTCAATTTATATTTGTTCATTATATCTCTTAGTTCAGATAATTCAAAACCTAATCCATCAAAATTTACTTCTAATAAATTATTTTCTACTCTTATACCTACATTTGAAATTTGTGGTTGTTTTATTTGCTTTTGCTTAAATTCCTCAGTTGCCAATACTTCAAATTTTCTCATATATAATTCAATTTCATTTGATAGAAAATTATAAATCTTATCATCATCTGTTAGTATTAATCTTGCATTTTTTTTATCTAATAAAAATCCTGTTTTTAAGAATACATCAAGTGCTTCTGATTCTTTTAATACATCCCTTGCTATATCTGTAGGTTCTTCTTTTAATGGATTAAACTCATCATTATCATAACAAAACCTTATATCTGCAATTACATAGTTATTTTTATCATAATCTAAATATAATTTTACATATAATTCTTTAGGAATTACTTTTTCTACTTCTTCAGAGTCTAATGTATCATATTTTAATGCATTTTTTACTTTAGGATACACTACTGAAAATAATGTTGAAAGCTCATTTTTTTTCAATTTTATTTCTGTTGTAAAATTCTTTTTATACATTTTTAATAATTTCAATACAGTATCATTAAATTCTTTTGAACATTTATATATATTGTTTTTATATTCAAAATAAACATAATTTCTTCCTTGAATTATATTATATTCATATATATCTATATTAGGAATTATTCTGTATTCTTTATTATTTACTTCTTGTAATTCAAATTTAATATCTGGTTCTTCATCTATAAAATATGCATCATATTCTGAATAATCTCTTTGAATTGTTAAAGTTTTTCCCTTAAATATTTCAAATAACTCATCAAACCCTGAATTTGAAACAGTAATATAGGAGTCACTTAAGTGTCTTCCATAATACCCATAATCATCTGCTGCCCTATTAGCATATTTTATTATTTCTCCATATTTCATTATGTAATCTAATAGTGGTAAACTTTCAGTATCAAAATAATTTTTATCATGTACAAACTCTAATTTTAAACCATATTTATAATTTTCTCCATTTAACATTTTTTCATAAAATTCTGGTAAACTTTTCAATTTATACAACTGTTGTTCACCTATTTTAAATTCAAGTTTTAAATTAGAGTTAAACTTATCTATTAATAATTTTGGAACAATTTTAACATTCTTATTTTTAGAGTTTCCTATAATTTTATCTTGATTAGTTGAAGAATCATTATAAAATTCATTTATTAACTGTTTAAAAATTCTATATTCTTTAGTGTCTTTACCATTTTTTATTTTTTCTAAATAAGCACCTTCTACATTATGCTCTGCTCTTTTTCCAGTAAAAATTCTTACATAATCTGGATTATTATCAAATTCAACCATAGTTGCCACTATGTGTTTACAAGCTGCATAATTTTTTTGATAATCTGGACAATCACATCTTAAATCTTCTAATTCATTATTTTGAACCTTTATATATACATCATATCTATCACCATTTCCCTTAACCTTAGACCTAAGTTCAAAATTCTTACTATCCTCATAAATAACTTTTGTTATATTTACTCTTTTTTTTGCTACATATTCCAATGCCTTTTCTTTACGTGTTGTACCTGCATCATAGCACAAGTCTTCCAAAAGTTCTGGATTCACCATTTTATTATTCCCCTCATTTTCTCTTAAATTTATAATTTTCTATTATAATATAACTAACTAGTTTTAGCAATAGTGTTTGTCCTCTGTAAACCAATTTTCTATAATATTATCAGGAATTTCTAAGTTTCCTTTTCCAACACCTAACTTTATATCTGGTTTATTATCACCATGATAATCACTTCCACCACATATTAATAAATTATGTTTTTCTGCAAATTCTAATAATTCCTTACTTTCCTCAGGCATAAATATAGAATGATAACATTCTATTCCATCTATATCATATTTGTTTACTATTTCTTCTAACTCTAACATTTTGTTTTCAATTTCTTCATATTCAAATAAATGAGCTATAAAAGCTTTTCCACCTGATTTATGTATAATATCTATTATTTCTTCGATTTTAGGATAATACTTAGATCTATTTGTATGAAATAAATTACCTTTTACATGATAGTAATTTTTTCTAAAATTTAAAAAAGATTCCCATAAATCTTCTGGAAGTTTTTCTTTATTTTCTTCATGAGATTTTAATTCTTTATAAAAAACTTTACTAGCCCAATCTCTTTTTTTATCCCATTCCAATTTTTCAATTGGTCGTAATGTCAAATTAATTTCTAAAGCTGCTTTATAGAATTCCTCTAATTGTTTCTCTTGAATTTCTTCTCTAGATGTATTTTTATAACATTCTGCCAAATGTTCTTTCATTTTATCACAATTTATTCCATAACCTAAAATATCCATTACCATTTCTTTATATTGGCTTTTTAATTCAATACCTGTTTCTATTTTACCAGTATAAAATTCATTAATATCAATTTTTTCTAATTCATCATATGCATTACATGTTTCATGGTCTGTAAAAGAAATTGTATTTAGTCCTAACCCTTGTGCCTCTTTTAAAATTTCTATTACTGTTTTAGTACCATCTGAATTAGTTGAGTGTATGTGCATATCTATCATATATTTATCTCTCCTTTATGTATTCATTTTGAATAAATAATTATCTTATACCAATTATTTTTTATTCCATATATTATATTATTTGTTTCAAACATTTTCAAGCCCTTATTTGCAGTATTAAAATAATTTGTGTCAGGCATATTTTTAAAAATTTAAAAAACCAGACCTGACACAAATTAAAAAATCTGTATATGTTATTTACTTTTTTTCCTTCCACTTTTTTTTGTAGTTTGTTCAACATCTTTTGCTTCATTAGGATTCCATACTTCACCTGGTTTTGGTTTGTTCCATGATATATATTTACAACTTTCTGGGTTATTTTCACATATATAATAGATTCTTCTTTTTTTAGTTTTACGTATTTGAACTGTTGCACCACAACATGGACATGGAACATCTATTGTTTCAACAATAGGTTTTGCATTTTTACATTCTGGAAAACCAGGGCATGCTAAGAATTTACCATATCTTCCATATTTATAAACCATCATTCTTCCACATTTCTCACATGGAACATCTGATACTTCATCAACTAGTACAACATGCTCTAATTCCTTTTCTACTCTTTCAAGCTCTATTGAAAATGGTCCATAAAACTCTCTTATTACATCTTTCCAATATTCATGTCCTTCAGCAATTTCGTCAAATTCTTGTTCAATTTTTGCTGTAAATTCAACATTTATTATGTCATCAAAATTTTCTATTAATAATTTATTTACAATTTTCCCTAATTCTGTAGGATATAATTGCTTTTTATCTTTTTCAATATATCTTCTTTCCAATATTGTTGTAATTGTAGGAGAATATGTACTTGGTCTTCCTATTCCCTTTTCCTCTAAGCTTTTTACCAAACTTGCTTCTGTGTATCTAGCAGGTGGTTCTGTAAAACTTTGCTTTGGTTCTATTTCTTTAGCTTCAAGTTCTTGATTTACTTCTAACTCTGGTAATGTAACTACATCATCATCATTTTTGCTATTATCTTCATCTTCCACATATAAAGTCATAAATCCTTTGAATTTTAAAGTTTGGCCATTTGCTTTAAAAATATAATTATTTACATCAATATCAACAGATGTTGTGTCATAAATTGCAGTTGCCATTTGGCTTGCAATAAATCTATTATAAATTAAATTATATAATTTGTATTGATCTGGTGTTAGTGAATCTTTTATTTTATTTGGACTTAATTCAACATATGTTGGTCTTATAGCTTCATGGGCATCTTGAGCATTTTGTTTTGTTTTATAAAATCTATTTTCATAATATTTTACACCATAATTAGATTCTATATATTTTTTTGCAGATGCTCTTGCTTCATCAGATATTCTTGTTGAATCTGTTCTCATATATGTAATTAAACCAACTGTTCCTTTTTCTGGTACACGAACACCTTCATATAGACCTTGTGCTATACTCATTGTTCTTTTTAATGTAAAATTTAATTTTCTTGATGCTTCTTGTTGCATTGTACTTGTAGTAAATGGAGGAGCTGGATTTTTCTTTTTTTCTGCCTTTTTTATGTTCTTTACTATATATTTTCCATCTTTTATTTTTTCTAATATTTCATCAACTTCTTTTTGAGAGTGTATTTCTAGTTTTTTGTCATTAATTCCATAAAATTTTGCCTCAAATGTTTTCTTAGATTTTTTATCTTTTAAATTTGCATAAATATTCCAATATTCTACTGGTATAAATTTTTCAATTTCTTCTTCTCTATCACAAATTAATTTAACTGCAACAGATTGAACTCTTCCTGCAGATAATCCTTTTTTTACTTTTTTCCATAATAATGGACTTATTTTATAACCAACTATTCTATCTAAAACTCTACGAGCTTGTTGAGCATTAGTTAAATTCATGTCTATTTTTCTTGGTTGTTTCA
Source organism: uncultured Clostridia bacterium (assembly GCA_947581895.1). GTDB lineage: Bacteria > Bacillota > Clostridia > TANB77 > CAG-508 > CAG-492. The sequence continues at coordinate 6,341 of CANPWE010000054.1, forward strand.
TTGAATTTTGAACAGTTTCTTTTGTTATTTCATTAAATGTAACTCTACAAACACTATCCTCTGGGATTTCTAAAATATGTGCTAAATGCCATGCAATTGCTTCTCCTTCACGGTCAGGGTCAGTTGCAAGATATACTTTTTTAGCTGATTTTGCTTCTTTTTTTAATTTTTTAATTAAATCTCCCTTTCCACGAATATTAATGTATTCAGGTTCAAAATCATTTTCAGTATTTACTCCTAATTTAGATTTAGGTAAATCTCTAATATGTCCCATTGATGCAAGTACTTTTGTACTTCCACCTAAAAATTTCTTTATTGTATTTGCCTTAGCAGGTGATTCCACAATAATTAATTTATCAGCCATCAATTTTCTCCTTTTCCACTTTTATACTTAATTATTCTAAGCCATACTATCTTATTTTTCAAGTGGTTATTCAAAATTTTTTATAAATTAGTCTATTTTATGATTTACAATTTATGATATAACATTCTTCAAATGATTTAGTTTATGAACACCTTTATTTATTATAATTTCAATAACATCAATTCTAATATAAACATTTTCTATTTTTTTACAAAACAAATAATATTTTGCACTATTTAAAATATGTTTTTGTTTAAATTTATTTACAGCTTCAGATGGAAATCCATAGTTAAAATTGGTTCTAGTTTTCACTTCAATAAATACCATTTCCCTATTTTCTATGTCATAAGCAACTATATCAATTTCTCCTTGTATACAATTAAAATTTCTATCTAATATATTATAATTATTTTTTTTTAAGTATTTACAAGCTAATTCTTCTCCAAATTTTCCTATTAATTGTTTTTTATACATATAGCTCATTCCTTAATACATAATTATCTCCATATTTATTCATAATTAAGCCATTTAATTCCATAATTGTTAAATACATATTAATATCTTTAATATTCATTTTTAGGTCATTACACATTAATTCTGAATTCACTATTTTATTTTCTTTTATATACAAATAAATTTTTTTAGCATATTCATCTAGTTTACTTAATTCTTCTTGTTCTAACAAATTAATTTTATCCAATCTTTGTTGTTCAGCAAATTCTTCATATTTATCTATTTCATCAATTACTCCTATTTCATATAAAATTTCTTTTCCAGTTGTTATCATAATTGCACCTTTTTTTATAAGATTTATTGTACCTGTACTATTTTTATTACCTATACTATTTGGAATACAAAAAACTTTTTTCCCTTGTTCAAAAGCACATTTTGCAGTAATACTTGTTCCACTTCTATATGCTGCTTCTATCACTAAAGTTGCTAAAGATAATCCACTTACAATTCTGTTTCTAGCAGGAAAATTTAATTTTTTTGCTTCTGTATCTGGCTCATATTCAGAAATAGCACATCCTCCTTTATTTATAATTTCTTTGTATAATTGTGTATTTTCTTTAGGATATATTTTATTTAATCCAGAACCAAGTACTGCAATAGTTTTTCCACCATAATCTAAACATGTCTTGTGTGCTACACTATCAATTCCAACAGCTAATCCACTAACAATACACATTCCTGCTAAAGTTAGTTCTTTTACAATTTTTCTAGTTATTTGTTTACCATAATTACTCATATTTCTTGAGCCAACAATAGTAATACTAGGAATATTTAATATATCTATATTTCCATCTATATACAACTTTTGAGGTGTATTTTTAATGTCATTTAATAATATAGGATAATTCTCATCATCTTTTTTTAAAACTTCCATAATCTTCCTCCAATCATTTTCTATTTTTTATGTGACATGTTAATTTAAAAAAATTATGTACCTTTTCCAAAATTCCCATATTTTTTATCCAAACTACGATACTGTATTGCTTCCAATAAATGATTTGGCATAATGTTTTTGCTTTCATCTAAATCAGCAATGGTTCTTGACACCTTTAAAATTCTCCCATATGCTCTTGCACTAAGACCTAATTTATCAAATGCATTTTTTAAAATAGATTTTCCAGAATTATCTAATTGACAGAATTTTTCTATTAAACTAGGAGTTAACTCTGAATTAGAAAAAATTCCTAATCCTTCATATCTTTTTTTCTGAATATTTCTAGCATTATTAACTCTTTTTCGTATTTGCTCAGAATTTTCTTCCATTAAATTAGAATCTAGATTTTCATATTTTATAGAACTAACTTCAACTTGAATATCAATTCTATCTAATAATGGTCCACTAATTTTATTTAAATATCTTTTTATACTTTCTTCACTACATCTACATTCTTTTTCAGAACCATAAAATCCACATGGGCATGGATTCATGCTAGCAACTAGCATAAATTTACATGGATATGTAAGAACTTGAGCAGCTCTCCCTATAGTGATTTCACCATCTTCTAATGGTCCTCGTAAAACTTCTAAAGTATTTCTATTAAATTCTGGTAATTCATCAAGAAATAAAACACCATAATGAGATAAACTAATTTCACCGTGGTTTAGGAAATTTTCCACCTCCTATTAGTGAAACAGATGAAATAGTATGATGTGGAGATCTAAAAGGTCTTGTATTAATTATAGGATTTTTTTCAGACAGTTTTCCTGCTATACTATGAATTTTAGTAATTTCTAAGCATTCTTCAAAACTTAAGTCAGGCATTATAGTTGGAATTCTTTTTGCAATCATAGTTTTTCCTGAACCGTGGATTTCCAATCATCAGCAAATTATGTGAACCACTTGTTGCCACTTCAATTGCTCTTTTAATATTTTTTTGACCTTTTACTTCTGAAAAATCAAGATAATTTTTTATATGATTTTGTATTAAATTATTACTATTTTCTCTCTCAAAATTAATTGAAATTTCATGATTTAGAAAATCTACAGTTTCTTTTAAATTTGAAACAGGTATAATTTCAATTTCCTTTACAATACTAGCTTCTTTTGCATTTTCTTTTGGCAACACTATTTTTTTCATACCAAGTTTTGCAAATTCTATACACATTGGTAATACTCCATTTATTTTATTAACTTTCCCATCTAATGAAAGTTCTCCTATAAATACCATATCATCTACTGGATAATAAATACGTCCATTTGCACTTAATACACCAATTGCTATTGGTAAATCAAAAATAGACCCCTCTTTTCTTTTAGTAGCTGGAGCTAAATTTACAATTACTTTTCTACTAGATAAATTAAACCCTGAATTTTTTATTGCAGTTTTTACTCTTTCTTTTGATTCTCTAATACTTGTATCAGGAAGACCGTACTACTTCAAATCCTGGTAATCCAGCAGAAACATCAACTTGTACTTCTACAAGATATCCATTTAACCCGAGAAAGTGACATACTTTTTATTATTGATAACATACACAAAATTATATATATTTAATAAATGTCAAATCAACATAATGTTATTATTAAATATAACCCTCTCCTTTATATAATTTAGATTTTTACTGGATTCATCTATAAACCTTTTTACTTGGATATTTTTAGATTAAAAAAATATTATCTAAAAAAATTATTGAATCAAATTTTATTGACCAAAAATAATTCTTATATTTATATTTAACCACATTTTTCCCTCAAAATCAAGAACTTTCGTACTACAAATTTCGACAATAATTACTATTAACACTTTCCACACAACATAATTTTGTAGAGTAGTCAAATTCAATAGTTCTGTACTGCTTTTGCAGGAGGCCGTCAAAAAATCCAAGATAAGTATGGCTGTTGACATATATTATTTTGAAAATGTGGCTTAAGTGGGGACCGGCTAG
>CANPWE010000055.1 GCA_947581895.1 uncultured Clostridia bacterium
AAGCGTACGGAATGTTAATATATTTATCCCTTTTACATAACTATTGAATTTGACGGCTTATTGCAAAAGTATTAAACTGTGACTCCTTTGTAATATATTATGATAAGCTTACATAATTTAAAATTTTTATTGGTCCACTACAAACTCCAAACTAAAAAAAATACACATTCAGTTAAATAAATTCCTGAATGTGCTTTTATAATACTAATCATCATCAGATAAAGGTCCAAACAATTCATCAAACTTAGCTTCCAATTCTTTCTGTATATCTAAATCAGAAGGTCCACTTTCCTCAACAATTGGCATTGGAAAATCATCATCATCATTTTGAAATTCTTCATCAAACAATTCATCTAATGAATCAACATTTAAATCTTTTCCTCCACCATTATTATCATTTGGCTCTTTATATGGATTATTAGGATTGAATTTTCTCCAAACCCCTCTATCTCCAACATTAAATTCATTATGGTCAAGTTTTACTTTATTCATTTCTTTAATCATATTTGTTTTATAATACCAATATTTACGTGCTTTAATAGGTTTTAATCCTTTTTCAAAAATAATACAATAATCATTATCCATTCTTCTTAACTCATCTGGTGTCATTAATGCTCTTGCCATTATTTGTTCTGATTCACTTTTTCCTGTTTTCTTTCCTGTATTATCTCTATTTACTGAATCACTTGCTCTTTTTATTGTTTTTTCTCCAAGCTCTTTTGAAAAATACTCAACTGTTTTAAAAGAGTTACTTCCTAAAAATACGTGTGTATCACAGTTACCAACTATAGTTTCATGTGATTTCTCATATATTGCCTCTAATTGGTCTAAGTTTTGTAATATAACACTAAAAGATATTTTTCTACTTCTTGATGTTGATATTTTTTTATCAAAGTCTGGTATTTTACCTATATTTGCAAACTCGTCTAGTATAAAGAAACATGGTACTTTTAGTTTTCCTCCATTTTTATCAGCAAAATCATATAATTGTTGAATTAATTGTGAGAAAAATATTGTTAATAAGAAATCATATGCAGTATGTGTATCTGATGATATAACATATAATGCTGTTTTTTTATTGGCTATATCTTCAAAATTAATTGTATCTGTTGATGTTACTTCTGCAATTTCTTTTGAATCAAATTTACCTAATTTTGATTGTAAAGAACTTAAAATTGAACTATATGTTTTGTCTGATGCAAGTTCAACAGATTTATAATACATTCTTGCTGGATGATCATATGGTAATACATTAATCATTTCAGATAAAACATTACTACCACCATTATTATTTGCAGCTCTTACCATTTCAGCACAACTTGCAAGGTTTTGTTCTTCTGGTGGACGTGCTGAAATTAAATAATAAATTAATGCTTTTAATAACATTTCTGCCATATCATCCCAATATGGGTCTGCTGAACCCCCATCAGATTTTTGACCTTTTACAACTGTGTTTGCTATAACATCTACATCTAATTCACTATTAATATGTGCTATTGGATTATAACCATCACTATTTGCTGGGTTTACTAAGTTTAATACTTTTATATCATATCCATTTGATTTTAAAAATCCAGCTGTATCATCATATAATTCACCTTTTGGGTCTGTAAATATATATGACCCTAGTCTTTGATATGCATTTGGTTTTGAATATGTAGCAGATTTACCAGCACCAGATCCGTCCAACAATTAAAACATTAACATTTCCTGGTTTATCTACAGGTAAATAATTATCTGTTGCAAGTATTAATCCTTCTTTTTTATTAAGAACTTTGTATTGTTCACCAGGTCTACACCAATCACTTGATCCATGTTCTATATCTTGGAAATCAGTTTTTGGTAATGTTTTACATATTGCTATTACAACTAAAGCAAAATAAGCTAGTGTATAATATTCCATCGCTTTTACAAAATCATTTACATATTTGCTTCCAAAAATTTGAGCAATCGGAAATTTAGCAAAATTTTCACCAAAATGTAATGACATTGCTTCTACCCATCGTACTCCTTCCAAATGTGCATTTGTAATAGTATATGATATAGGCACAACAAGTAGTATGGCTATTACTATCCATACTACTAAATATATCCATATTTGTTTTTTAAATTTTTCCATGAAACTTTTAAATTTTCCCATATATAAAGTTCCCTCTTTCTCATATGTTTGTTATATTAAACAATCATTTATTCTCTATTCAACTCTTTTTTTACAGTTTGTCTTTCTTTTCTATTTTTATCTAATCTCTTTGGAATTGTTCTTGTTACATATGATTTTCCTGTCTTTTTATTTACTCTTTTTGTTTTTCCATTCTTTTGAATTGCAGGATTACTATATGCATTTATTTCTGATATACCTTGTTCAGTTGAAAATAAATATGGTTTAATATTTTTATTTGGAATAATTGTTATCTCTTTATCAAATTCTACTGCAATTGAATTTAATGATACAAGAGTTAATTCCTTTTTTGATGAATTTGCAGATGCATTACTCATCGTTATTCTCCTCTCCTTTTTTATAATTTAAATTTTTTATCTTCTCTTATCTCAAAGGCTAAATATGGCTTATTAGGTTCAAGCATAATTTTACCTTTGACTTCATTTGTTTTATTATCAACAAATATTGTTGGTTTTATTTCTTTTGTTGTTACAGGATCAATAATTGATATTGGTCTTTGTAAATTTGGTGTGTACTTAAATTCTCTAGCCTCTTCTTCGTTTTCCAAATATATTGTGTCAAATTTTACAGGCATAGGTTTTTTAGAAATTTTTACTTTATCATTTACTAATATTCCCATATTAACAACTACCCTATTTTTTCCAAATGATAAAATAATTAGTTGATTTCCTTCTTCTTTAGGATTATCAACAAAAAAAGTTTTTCTTGATGCATCTTCTCTTAATTCTTCAGAAAATTCTAATCTATCAATTGTAAATTTTGGTGCACCATTTATAACATCATTTTCATCTGTTTGATTTACTTGATATATTATGGTATTAATATCTTTTTTATCTGTAATACTAAAATGCTTACCTTGTAAGCTTTCCATATACCATACACCCCTCTCCTATGAAATTTTATCATAGTTAATCTTATGTACAATTACATTCTTAATTATACTATTTACTTCATTATTTGTCAATATCGTTATGTAAACTTTTTGCCATGTTTTAACTATAAAATAATTGTATAGTTGTTTTATTTAATTGTTCTTGGATTAAAATGTGAAATTTTTGCTAGTTCTTTAAATAATTCTGTTTCTTCTTCAGTTATTTCATTTGGAACCATTATTCTTACTTCTGCAACCAAATCTCCTCTACTTCCTTTTCCATCTTTATAACCTTTTCCTTCTATTCTAAGCAATTCTCCACTTTGTGTCCCTTTAGGAACTATTATTTTCATTTCTTCATCAATTGAAGATATATTTGCTTTAGTTCCTAAGACTGCTTCCCATGGTGTTATTAATAAATCTCTATATAAATCATATCCAATTAATCTAAAATCAGAATTATCCTCTATATTTATTTTTATAAATAAATCTCCACTTTTACCTCCATTTTCTCCTTTTTTACCTTGTCCAATTAATCTGATTTTTTCGTTATTTTGAATTCCTTCTGGTATTTTTACATCAAAACTTCTCATAGTTCCATTAACTGTTCTTAATGAAATTTTCTTATTTACTCCATAAAAAGCTTCATTTATTGATATGGTTATTTCTGTATAGATATTTTCTCCTTTTTTAGGGACTTTTTCATCTTTTATTGTAGAATCTTCCATTTTTTTGTTATCCATTGTTCCAAAGAATATATTAAAGAAATCACTAAATACAGATGTCTTGCCTCTTTTACTTTCTTCATATTTTGCTCTTTTCTTTCCTACATAATTATTCCACATTTTATCATATTTTCTTTTTGATGCCGATTCTGACAAAACTCTATATGCTTCATTTATATCTTTAAATCTTTCTTCTGCATTCTTATCTCCTACATTTACATCAGGATGATATTTTTTCGCTTGTTCTCTATACGCAATTTTTATTTCTTCTGTTGTTACTTCTTTGCCCTTTAGGCCTAATATTTTATAGTAATCCTTAAAAATCATTGGACGTCCCCCTATGTTTTGATTTTTGAATATTATAACATATTTTTCCTCGTTTGTAATTCGTTTCTTGCTATATGTATCTTTCAATCAATTCGTATGTATTTTTTTACTTATTATATGAAATTTTTATCAATTCTTCAAGTAGTTTTGAGTATGATTTTCCACATTTTTCCCAAAGTTGTGGATACATACTTATTGTTGTGAACCCTGGCATAGTATTTATTTCATTTATATATATTTTATTTGTACCTTTTTCTAGAAAAAAATCTACTCTTGATAATCCTTTACCATCTACAGATTTAAAGGCTTTACATGCAATTGTTCTTATTTCTTCAGAAATTTGTGGGTTAATTTCTGCTGGAATTATTACTTTTGACTCAGAATTATTATATTTTGCATCAAAACTATAAAAATCTTCTGCTGGTAAAATTTCACCTATACATGATGCTTCTACTACATCATTTCCAATAACTGCACACTCTAATTCACGACCATTTATATTTTCTTCTATAAGAATTTTTGAATCAAATTTACTAGCATATTCTATTGCTTTTTTTAGTTCTTCTGCATTTTTAGCTTTACTTATTCCAACAGAAGATCCAGAATTTGAAGGTTTTACAAATACAGGTAATCCACATTTTTTTATTATTATATCACATAATTCATCAAACTGTAGCTCTTTTTCATTAAATTGTTCATCAATATATGTAATTTTATCTTTATTTTTTCTTATGTAAACATATTTTGCCTGATTTATTCCTGCTTTATCTAAAATAATTTTTGTATAAACTTTATCCATACATAATGCTGAACCAAGAACTTTACAGCCAACATATGGAATTTTTAATAATTCTAATAAACCTTGAATTGTACCATCTTCACCATATAAACCATGAAGTACTGGAAATACTACATCTACACTTTTTAATATTTCTATTGGATTTTTTATTTCTTGTAATTCTATTGGTTCTTCTCCTATTTGCAATATTTCTATTTGTTCAATATTTTTTGTGTACAAAAACCACTCTCCATTTTTATTTATATATATTGGTTTAATTTCATATTTTTCTTTATTTAAATTTTTTATAACAGAACTACCAGAAACTATTGAAACATCGTGTTCAGTAGACATTCCACCAAAAATAACAGCTAATTTAATTTTATCCATAATTTTTAATTATTCCTTTCTTTGCATTTTTAAACACTTAATCCTTCTACTATTTGCTTAAATTTCATTCCATTTGAAGCTTTAATTAATATTATATCATCTTTTTGCATAATTTCTTTTGCTATATTTATAGCTTCTTCATTATTTTTACATTGATATACCTTTGTGCCTTTTTCTTTGGCTGTATCTGAAATTATTTTTCCCATTTCTCCTACAGTTATTAAAATATCAATTTTATTTTTTTGAATTTCTTCTCCTACTTTTTTGTGCAATTGTTCTGAAAAACTGCCTAATTCAAGCATATCTCCTAATATTGCTATTTTTCTTTCTGCATTTGTTTTTGCAAGATATTCAATTGCTGCTTTCATTGAATCATAATTTGCATTATAACAGTCATTTATTATGATAATATCATTATCTAAATTTATAAGTTCCATTCTATTTTTGCTTAATTCAAATTTTTGAATTCCTTTTTTTATTAATGAAGTAGAAATTCCAAGTTGTGTTCCTACTGCAAATGCTGAAAGTGCATTATATACAAAATGTTGTCCTCCTATTGGAACTATTATATTTTCATGATTTTTTTCTAATGTTTCATTGTTTTCTTTATTATTTTTATTATCTATCATTATTTGTTTTTTTACATTAACCTGAAATAAACTTCTATCTTCATTTAACATTATGTTATTTGCCATAATATCACTTTCATTTTCAATTCCATATGTATATATTTTTACGTTTCCAGTATATTTTTTTGCCCAGGAATTTAATAAATCATTATCATTATTAATTATTAAAATTCCATCATCTTTTAAACCATCTAAAATTTCTAATTTTGCTTTTAATATATTTTCCCTTGAACCTAAATTTCCTATATGTGATGTTCCAACATTTGTTATTACTGCAATATTTGGTTTTGCAATTTTGGAAAGTACACTTATTTCACCTAAATTATTCATTCCCATTTCTACAACTAAAGCATTGTGATTTTTTAATCCTAAAATTGTTAAGGGTAATCCTATGTGATTATTTAAGTTTCCTTGTGTTTTTAATACATTGTATTGTGTGCCAACAACACTGGCTATAATATCTTTTGTACTAGTTTTTCCAACACTTCCTGTTATTGCAATAACAGGTATATCATATAATTCTCTTTTGTATGTTGCAATTTCTTGTAGTGCTTTTATTGTGTCTTTAACAATAATTAGAGCTCTATCATTATATTTATTTTTTATATCATCATTAATATTTACGTCTTGTAATATGCAGACTTTTGCACCATTTTCAAATGCCTGTTCATATAGGCTGTTTCCATCGAAATTTTCTCCTTTTATTCCAATGTATACATCATTTTTCTTTATTGTTCTGGTGTCTTTTGAAAAATCTTCGCAGTTGATATTTTCATCTCCAAAGATTAATTTTGCATTACATATTTTTATTATATCTTTTATATTCATATTTGTTTTTTGGCCTCCTGTATATTATATTCATTGTGTGTATTCTATAATACTTATTTAAATAAATCAATATTTATTGAATATTTGGTTGTTGTTTGGTGCTTTTGCAGGTAGCCGTCAAGTTCAATAATTATGTAATGCTAAAAAAAGCGGCCAAAAAGCCGCTTTCATTATACCTTCCTATTAGCAATTTCAATTGCTTTTTTTACTATATTTCCACAATTTTTAGAAGATACATTTTGCCATCCACCATCTTGTTTTACCTGTTCATATACTCCAAGTTCTTTTGCTATCTCTACTTTTAAATCTTCTGACATTAAGCCACTGTTTCTTCTAGACATAACAAAATCCTCCTTAAGTTTGAAACTAGTTTTCCATTGAAGAAATTATTCCAATGGAATATTATTATTGTTGACTAAATAAAAAATATTATTCTTGAAAGAAATCTCACACCTGGAAAATTTATGAAATTTTTAAACATAAACTAAATTTTTTTTACATAGTAAGTGTACCATTTGGTGTTTCCAAAATAACTAAAACATCTTCCTCTTTTCCAGTTTCAACATTTATATAAACTAAAAATTGTCTATCATCAACATTTCCTTTAAATTCCCAACATAAAATTTCTGTTTGATATTCAGTTGGAATCATTGCCATTCCTTCACTTGTTATTTCTAGATTTTTATTAATTTTAGTCCTTGCTTCATCTTGTGAAATAAGTGGTGTTGCAAAATTCCTTTGTTCATGTGAATTCAAATATCCAGAAGTTTCCATGCCTAGAATATCACCATTATCTAAAGCAATTTTTAATTTTATTAAATCTGAATATACAGTTACATCATCTTGAACATATGCATAATTTATTGTAACAATTCCATTTTGTTTTAAATAATATGTTGGTTCCATATTATATATTCCTCTTGACTCTAGGAATTTTTTACCTATTTCATTTGCTTGTTCTTGACTTAACACCTCTGATTTTACATCTTTTGTACTATTAGAAAATACCACATGTCCACCTTTTTGTGAAATTGATATCCAAGCACTTCCACCATCATTTTTTTCTACTGAAAAATCATATGACTGTATATTAGCATTTTGTGTTAATCCATTAGAATTTATTTCTTTAATAGTATCTGCACCCAAAAATTCAATTGCCTTTTGTTTCGCAGTTTCCTCATCTATATCATCACCAGTTAATCCTTTTCTTTCTGGATTAGTCATATGTTCTGAAAAAGCTCCATCATATATTAACCCTGCATATTCATGAAAATTTTCTTCTAAATTACTAAAACTATCTTTTGATATATTACTTACCTCTTGTGCAAAAACTGGACTTGCCTTTTTAGTTAACTCTCCCCAACTTATACGACCACTATTTAAATCTTCTGACAATTGATTCAACGTATTTTTTAATTCCACACTATACTGATGTAATTGTGTCAAATTATCCAATTCCTCTTGTGTCAATGATTCCTGATTTATATTTTTCCTTGACAATGAATAACTATAATCACTTACTTGATTTAAAAACTTAGCTGTTTTTTCCAACTCAGAACTATTAATAGGAAGTCTTGCCAAATAGCTTTGTGCCAAATTTGCCTCTCTCCACACATATGTTAAAGTTTCTGCTCCATGCTCAGGAGTATTAGAAACTAAAGATTTCGCCAAATACACCTCCACACTATCCACATAATCTACCAACTCAAAAAATGCCATATTATATGAATTTTCTGATGCTTGCCTATATTGAATCTGTTTTTTATAAGTAAACAATCCCAAAGCAACTATAATGGCAACTAATACTACCACTAAAGTTAACATATGCCTATCTTTTAACCTATCCTTCCAATCATAAACTTTTTCTTTTAAACTTGCCATAATATCCTCCCTCTATTTTAGAAATTTTAAAATACAAATTCTATTACTTACAAAACCTATGCTTTCCAATAGTCCTAATTAATGGCCTAGACCAAATCCATGAATTTGTTGCAGTATCAGGATTAAAATAATAAATCGCCCCATTTGTTGGATCCCACCCATTTAACGCATCTTGAGCAGCTTTAACCACAGTAGAATTATTATCAATTGGAACATTAATTTGTCCATCTGAAACTGCAGTAAAAGCCCCAGGTTGATATATCACTCCTGCAAGCGAATTTGGAAATTTAGGACTTTCCACCCTATTTAAAATAACAGCCCCAACAGCAACCTGCCCTTCATAACTTTCACCTCTAGCCTCACCATTTATAGCCCTTGCCAATAACTGAACATCTGAAATAGAATTACTATTAGCAGCATTAGACACACTCATATTATATTTAACTACCACACACACAAATACAATAATCCCTAAAACACTAATTACAATACCCTTTTTCACTCTCAAACTTCTCCTCTCTACTTATATAACTTATTTTTCTAATCGCTAAAAAAAAATTTTACCTAAAATTTAAAAACTTTATACTCTAATATTTTAAAACCATCAAATCTATATTTCCCCAATTCTGAAAAAATATTCAAAAAAATTCTCACACAAAAATCAAAAAACACAATTACACAACCCATTCATACTTAGTATCTGAAAAAGGTTACTATTTAATACTTTTCACACAACCAAATTCTGTAGAGTAGTCAAATTCAATAGTTCTGTAATTCTTTTGCAGGAGGCAGTCAAAAAATCCAAAATAAGTATGGCTGTTGACATATATTATTTTGAAAATGTGGCTTAAGTGGGGACCGGCTAGCTACAGAGAGTTATAAT
>CANPWE010000056.1 GCA_947581895.1 uncultured Clostridia bacterium
CGGAATATTAATATATTTTCCTGCATTACATAACTATTGAATTTGACGGCTTATTGCAAAAGTATTAAACAGTAACTATTTTTTATCTAACATATAATTTAACTATCACTAAAGAAAATCACCTAAAAATTTAGGACTATGTAATACTTATTCTTATATTACATAATCCTAGACTTTAATCTGATTATTTTATACAAAATTAAAAAATTATTTTCATCACCTATCTAATTCATCATCTGTTCCAACCAAATCAATATACTGTGGAGAAGAACTATTTTTCATATGTTTTGGCATCTTTCCCACACCTGCTATATAACATAAATGCTCTATTGTTTTCATTAAATTTCCTGATGGACTTACCTTTTTCTTATCTTCTTGTAACTGTTTCTTTTTTTCCTTAGACATTGGTACATATATGTGTGTTGGAATATATGAAGCACTATCAAAAAACAAAAAATCTTCACTTCCTTTGTATATTGGAAATAATGTACTACCATTTTGTGACTCTTTTAGCATTTCTATTAACATATCTTTATTTATATGTAATCTTAATGGCATATTCATACCTTGTAAATCAATACCAATCAATATATATTTTTTCTTTGATATATCTACATCATTATCCTTTATATATCCAAAATTTTCTATTTTACTTAAATTATTGTTTAATAAACTAATAAGTATTGACTGCATATTAATATCTTTTATTTTGTATGAATTATATATTGTATTTTCATAACACAATCCCTCCATAAGGTCTTTTTCTAATGAATTTTCAAGATGAGGAAAACATTCATCAAAATATTGTTCATATTCATATCCATATTTATCAACCAATGTTTGTACTTGTTCTTTTACTACTTCATCTAAATTTTCTTGAGAGCCTTTATCTTCTAATCCTAAAAATAATTCATGACTTATTTTATGAAGAACTCTCTTTTTTAATTCAACATCTTCTAAATACTGTTGTGGTACTTCTATTTGTTTTTCTCCATCTTTTATAACAGTACATTCATCTAACAAATGATTTACTATATATAAGCTATTATTTAATCCTGGTATTATTTTATTTACTCTATTTATCCAAAATGAAGACATTGCTATTAACTGTTCAAATGATAATTTTTTTAAATTGTCATAAGATACTAACTGTTGTATTTCTCCATCATCATATTTACAATTATTAAGCTTAATTTTACCATATATTCTGTTTGCAGAATTTTTATATTCTTCAAGTAGTCCTATAGAATCCAATATTTTTACACTTTCTATAATTTTATTAATACATTCTTGTTTTATTTTGCGAAGTTTATTATCTGTTTGTGTTTTCATATCTTCATTTAATACTTCAAATTCACTTTTTTTAAATAATTTAATTGTTTTTTGCATATTATCTATTAATTCATCATTACATCCCATTCTTCTTAATGCAGTTTTTCTTTGCTTTTCACTCATTATTAATAATTGTCTTTTTTCTGGATTATTCCATATTAATTCTACTGTTTTTTTAGCTATATCTTTTTCAAATCTGATATTATATAATAATACTTTTACTAGCATTCTTAAATTTTCATCAAGATCATAACCATATTGTAATTTTGAAATATCATCATAAGAAGTTTCTTTTTTTTGTTCTTTTTCTTCTTTACACACATCCTTATATGCTTCTTGTAAATTATATTCAGATGTTGAATTTAGTTTTGTATTTAGATAGTACTCTATTGTTCCAGAAAATATATCTGTATCATTTATTTTCTCCAAATACTTAAAAACATCTTTTTTTATGTTGTCAAATACTTGCTTTTCATCCATACTGGGATTTGTGTTAATTACTTTATTTGTATGTCTCAAAACAGACTTTAGTATTTTCTCTGTATAGTAGATATTTCTTTCTTCCTGTATTTCTTTTGTAGCAAATTTCACTATACTTTTAAAATCTAACATATTCTATCTCCTTCTTTTAATTTATTATATATCTCAACTAAGCAATTTAATTCATATAATGGATGATTCTCCTCATTAATTATAATATAATATCTTTTAAATAATTCCACACTTGTTCTATCTAAATATTTTTCAACATTATTAGCAAGACTAACCGTATCTGTAAATTTAAAATCATTATTATATTTTTTTATTTTTTTTGTAAATATTTCTTTTATTTCTTTATTAAGAACATTAATTGCTGTATATGTATCATTTGATTTCATTTTCATTTTTAATATTTTTTCTAACTGATTTTTTTCTAACATATTTTATCCTCACTTATTTTTTATATATATTTTACTTTAATTTACATAAAAAATCAACATTTTTTATAATTATATTTTTACATTATTATGGAACGAATGAAATATCATTCGTTCCATAATATTCTTAAATTTTTATTTAGTTTGGGTAATTAAAACATCTCCACTTTCATCTGTTCTATAAATTGTTGCTCCTAGTTTATTATATCTTTCCATTGTTTCTTTGTGTGGATGTCCATAATCATTATCTTTGCCACAAGATATTACAATAAGATTAGGTTTTACTTGATCTAAAAATGATTGTGATGAACTTGTATTAGAACCATGATGACCTGCTTTTAATATATCAGTTTGTGGCCATGTTCTTGTTTCTTCATTTTCTTTTTCTGCATCTCCTGTAAATAAATAACTTGTTCCATTGTATTCCATTCTAATTACTATTGAACATTCATTTAAATTTTTAGAATTATCACCTATATACATAACTTCACATTGTGCATTTCCAACACTAAATTTGTCTCCAATTTTTGGTACTGTTATTTTTTTGTTTTTATTTGAGATTGCATCAATCACACTTTCATATGTTTGAGTTGTAGTTGAAGTTTTAGGCATAAATATTGTTTCTATATCAAAATTATTTATTACATCATCTAATCCACCTATATGATCTTCATGTGGATGTGTTCCAACCGCATATGTTAATTTTTCTATTCCTATCTTTTTTAGATTACTTACTACTAAATCACCATCTGCATTATTTCCTGCATCAATTAACATTGATTCTCCATTATTTACTATTAAGATGCTATCTGCTTGTCCAACATCAAAATAATATACTCTTAATACATCTTCATTTATATCCACTTTTGATATACATGAATTACCTGTTTGAACATTAATATTTTCTAAACCCTGTACATTATTTTGTACATTATTTTGTACATCACCTTGTATATTTGCATCTTTTGAACTTTCTGCTGTGACATTATTTAATAAGTTTTCTCCTCCAAATATTGCAATTACTATTAATATTATTATTGATATAATTGTGCTTATCGCTTTATTATTGTCTCTTTTTTTGCTACTCATTTGTATTTTGCCCCCCAATTTTTTTCTTTAGTCATTAAATAGATTTTTCATTTTATTTCTTATTCTTTGTTCTATTTCAGCCTTTTTTTGTTCATCTATCTCGTATTTACCATTTTTATATATTAATACATCACTTTCTTGAACATTTTTTGGTAATTTTGTTATTTCTATGTTTATCATTTCCCCGAGTTTCTCTATTTTCACAAACAGCTAAATTGCCTTCAAATCTATCAATGATAAATATTTTTTCTTTATTTAGCTTTTGAGCTATTTTTTTTATAAATTCTTGTACAAATTTTTCTTTTTCTTGTTTTGTTAATTGGTTGTTAATACCAATATTGTTTGTTGTTGTTCCATGATTTTTTATTATTTTATTTTCTACTTCTAATTTACTTTTACTTGTTAGTTTATTTTCATAAAATTCAATATTAGTATGTATTTCATTTTGCATAGACAGCCTCCTTTTTATTTTACTGCCTTAATATTATTATAAATCGTATTATATTTTTATGAATTTGTCAAGCTAAATTTTTATAATAAATCTAGTGTTTTTAGGCAGATAAGTGACAAAATATTTCTTATTTCTAATAATTGAAACCTTGATTTTTTTTTATAAAATGATATAATTCAACCTTGAGGAGGAAATATTATGTTTTTTACACATGATTTTAGAATTACTTTGTCACTATTAGGACAAAACTCTTATGTTAGTAACAAGGGATTTCTTTCACTTTTAGAAGATATCGCTGAAATGCACTCTGCCAGTATTGGATATGGTGTTACAGATATAAGTAAAACAAATTTTTCATGGGCTATATTAAACTGGAAAGTGAAATTTTTTTCAAGACCAAAATATGGAGATATAGTTACAATAAAAACATGGGCTAGACATAACACAAAACTATATTGTTATAGAGATTTTGAGGTATTAAACTCTGAAGGTAAAACAATTGCAATTATTACATCTAAATGGGTTTTAATAGATGTTACCAAAAGAAGAATCTCTAAAATTGAAGAAGATTTTGTTAATAAATATAATCCTGAATATAAATCTGTCTTTAATATTATTGAATTAGATAAATTACAAGAACCAAAAAATTACTCTAAAATGATTGACTACAAAATAAGAAAATCAGATATTGATGTTAATAACCATGTTAATAATTTATGTTATGTGGATATAGCTCTTGAAGTATTTCCAGGAGATATCAATGATTTTAATACTTGTAATGATTTTGAAATTTTATATAAACATCAAATAAGACTTGGTGATAAAATCAGTGTTTGTTATTCTTCTGAAAATAGTGAAAACTATGTTGCTATAAAGAGTAATGATGGATTAACTTTACATTCTATTATTAAGTTTAACTAATATTAATATTTAATTTAAAAAATACAATTTAAAAAATACAATTTAAAAGTTACACTTTAAAAAACAATTTATGTTATTTTATAACTAATAGAAAATTTATTATCATTTGTTTTTTATTTTTATTATATTTAAATAGCATAAATTGCTTTTCTACATTACTTTAACTTTAAAATTTAGGAACATATTGTTCTTCATTTTCATTTTCTACAAAATCTTGTAAATACCCATTTTCTAGTCCTAATAGATATATGTAATTTTCAATAATATCATATTCTTTTTTATTTAATTTTCTATTTATTTTATCATCTTCAACTGCCTTATATGATGGAAAATATTGTGCCATTATACTTACATATACATTATTGGGCATATTTTCCTTTATCCATTTTAAAATATTTTTTGTATTTTGTATGTAATTTGGTAATATTAGATGTCTTATTATAACACCTTTTACTATCATTCCATTTTCATCAAATTTAGGTGCCCCTACTTGTTTATACATTTCTATAATAGCTTTAGTAGCATTTTCAAAATAATTATTAACTTTAGAATATTTTTTGCATAAATCATTTGAATAATACTTTAGATCTGGTAAATATACATCTATATAGTCTTTTAACATTTTTATTGTTTCCACATTTTCATAACTATTAGTATTATATATTACTGGAATCTTTAAACCTTTTTCTTTAGCAATTTTTATAGCTTCTATGATTTGAATTACATACATAGTTGGAGTAACCAAATTTATATTATGAGCACCATTATTTTGCTGTTCTATAAAAATATGTGCAAGTTCAGGAATTGTTATTTCATATCCTTTTCCCAAATGGCTAATTTCATAATTTTGGCAAAACTTGCATTTTAAATTGCAATTTGAGAAAAATACAGTTCCAGAGCCATTTGTACCACTTATACATGGTTCTTCAAATTTATGTAATGATACTAGTGCAATTTTAATTTTATTATTACAATTACATCTACCAATTTCTCCATTATTTCTATTTACTTTGCAATTATGTGGACATAACATACATTGTTCTAACATTTTGTTCATCTCTTTTCTATATTATAAATTTGTGATAATAGATTTTTGAAATATTGGAAATTAGGTAACATATAATGATTTTCATATAATTAAGAAGAGAACACTATAAATTGAAAATAAGAATTTAGTATATATTTACCTAATTTCCAAAGTTTCAAAATTTCTATATTTATAATAATTAAAATATTGTAATTAATCTTTATTTTTTTCACAATTCTTTCTTATTTGTTCAATTATTTTATCAGTTTGTTTTTCTTTTGATTCCACTTTCTTTTCAATAATTTTATTAACTTTATCAAATAAATCTGGAATATAATCTAAAAGTTTATCTATACAATTATTATGTTCTACAGGCATTAGTTTAACAGTTTCAGATTGAATTACTATAAATGCTACTGGAGAAATACTAGCACCAACACCTGCTCCTCCTCCAAATGGCAATCTATATTGTATTTCTTCTTCTGTGTTTTGTTTTCTTAAGTAACCTTCTATTGTTTCATCTTTGAATTCACTACCACCAGCTGCCAAACCAAAACCAACTTTAGAAATTGGTATTATAGTAATATCTTCTGAAATAATCATTGGCTCACCTATTATTGTATTTACATCAATCATACTCCTAATACTTTCCATAGCAGTTAACATTAAGCCTTCTATTGGATGTTCTTTCATTTTTTACTCCTCCCATCAATTTAAACATATTAATAATATGTACTAACTTAATGCTAATTATACTGCTCAATTTTAAATAAATATAATTTTGATTTTTGTATAATGGGAAGATTTTAAAATTAAAGTTGTTATGATTAATGTCCTTAATATTATTTCTTATAATATTTGGAATAATTGAAGAAATTATCCCAACCAAATATGAGGTTAATATTACATTTTCTGTATCTAAATACATTTGAAACTTAAGTTTCTTGATTTTAGCCTTTTGTTTTAACATTTTTATAACTTTTATTCCATTTTGCCTTTGTATCTTTTTTTGATTATTATCTACTTTTTTTAGCTTTTCAATTTTTTGTTTGAAAAATTTCTTTGTAAGTATTTTTTTAGTTTTTTTGCTATTTATTCTTAACCATAATAACTTTATTTTTCCCATAAAATACAAACAAATTTTACCATTATATTCTAATTTAAAATTTTTATTAGGATTTGAAAATTCAAAATCTTCTATTTCAATTCTAACTTCTGAGAAAATTAGGATTAATATAACTATAAAAATCAATAATATAATAGAAAAAAATAGTAACATATAAACCTCTCTTATTATAGTGTTATTATTACTATTTTTCCATTTTTTGCGTTATATATACTCCATTTTTATGTATTTTATATTTCTATTTATAAAATTTCTTACTATATGTTTTAATAAAATCTTTATGTTTGTATGTTATTATAATGTATATCTATAATAAAATTTATGCATTTTTGTTTTTAATAACAGTAATATCTCCAAATAATTCATCTTGATTTGTTAATACTTTACTTCTTCTTGACATTTCTAAAAGCCCTGTAAAGGCTGTAACTACTTCATTTTTATTGTGTTTTTTTAATGAAAAAAGTCTATTAAAAACAAATTTTTTATTACGAATTAATTCTCTATACATATCTTTTACTTTGCTTCCAACAGTATATGTATCTGTAATTGCTATTTTTTGTATGTTTTTAGCATTTTTATTAATACGACTTTTATTTTTTTCTATTATTTTTATATATATTTCAGGAATCATATCTTTATCATAATTTATTTCTAATTGTTGTTTAGGAAGTTCTATTGTATCTGGTAATTTAAAAATACGTTTAGAATATATTCCATAATTTTCGTTTAATTTTTTACTAACTTCCTTATATCTCTTATAGTCAATAATTCTTTGCAATAATTCTTCTTCTGTTAGTTCTTCTTCCTCTTCTACTTCTTTTGGTAAAAGTGTTTTTGATTTTAAATATAATAGAGTTGAGGCCATTATTAAAAATTCACTTGTCACTTCCAAATTCATTTGTTCCATAGCTTTAATATAATCTATATATTGATCTGTTATATCACTTATTTTTATTTGAAAAATGTCTAATTTATTTTTTTCAATTAGATGACATAATAAATCTAATGGTCCCTCAAAATTGTCAATTTTTATTTCATATTTATTTGTTTCTAATGCTAATACATTTTGCATTATTATCAACCCAATCCTTTCCATCCTTTTCTTGAATTTTACATAAATTTGAATTTATTCAGTTTTCAGTTAATGCTTTTTGTATGTTTTCTTCTTTATACCCTTTTTTTAATAAATATAATCTAATTTCATCTTCTTCCATAAGACTTCTTTTTTTATTTATTATTTTATATGCTGATTTTTGTTCATATTCCTCTAAATTTTCCATATTTTTAGAAATAAATTCATCTATTAAATTATCTTCTATTCCTTTTAAATATAATTTATATTTCAATTCTTGTATAGATAAACTCTTCAGATTAATAAATTCATTTACAGCTCTCTCAATATAAACATAATCATCTATATAAGAATTTTCTTTTAGTTCTTCTATTATATTATCTAAAATATTTTCTTCAATCTCTTTTGAAAATTTTTGACGAACTTCTTGTTCTGTTCTTTTTTTATACAAAACATATTTTAATACCTTAGATTTAATTTTATCAAATTTTTCAAACTCCTCTAATGAATATACCATTATTAATCTTCCTCTTTATCATCTAAATCATTTTTATCTAGATCTTCATCATCTGTTTCTTCTAAATTATCCCCTAAACTTTTTTCAAATGCTTTATTAAAATTATCTCTGATTTTATCTTCTATTTCTTTCATTATATCAGGATTTTCAATTAAAAATTTCTTTACATTTTCTCTGCCTTGTCCTATTCTTGCTTCATTATAACTAAACCAAGAACCACTTTTTTCAATAATATCCAAGTTTACAGCTAAGTCTACTATATTACCTTCCTTAGATATTCCTTTACCATACATTATATCAAATTCTGCTTCTCTAAATGGTGGTGCAACTTTATTTTTTACTATTTTTACTTTTGCTCTATTACCTACAACTTCACCATCTTGTTTCAAATTTTCTATTTTTCTTATATCCATTCTAACAGATGCATAAAATTTTAATGCACGTCCTCCTGGAGTTGTTTCTGGGTTTCCAAACATTATTCCTACTTTTTCTCTCAATTGATTTATAAATACAATTACTGTTTTTGTTTTATTTATAGCTCCAGCTAATTTGCGTAATGCTTGTGACATTAGTCTTGCTTGTAAACCAATATGAGAATCTCCCATATCACCATCTATTTCTGCTTTAGGTACTAGTGCTGCAACTGAATCAACTACAATTATATCTAAAGCACCACTTCTGACTAAAGCCTCTGCTATTTCTAATGCTTGCTCACCAGTATCTGGTTGAGAAACTATTAGATTATCTATATCTACCCCTAAATGTTTAGCATATACTGGATCTAATGCATGTTCTGCATCTATAAAAGCTGCTTCTC
>CANPWE010000057.1 GCA_947581895.1 uncultured Clostridia bacterium
TGTTGTACATTAAGACGTTGTGTAAGACTTATTGCTATGGACACTATTGCTACTTGCATTTACTTTTTCACTTGACGAATAACAAAATATGATTAAAAATGTCGAATAAACTTGTAAATATTAGTAAAAAATGGTATAATATTTTATGGTGATTAAAAATATATGTAACTAAAAAGTTAGTTTGTATATATATTAGTAATAGGAGGAAGTATAAATGAAAAGAACAAAAATTGTATGTACTATCGGTCCAGCTACAGAAGATAAAGAAATATTAAAGAAAATGATGTTAGCAGGAATGAACGTAGGAAGATTCAATTTCTCACATGGTTCTTTTGAAGATCAAGAAAAATATTTTACACCATTTGTACAAGCAAGAGAGGAATTAGGTTTACCAGTTGCAACTTTATTAGATACACAAGGTCCAGAAATAAGAACTGGAAAATTAATTGAAAATCCTGTAGTGTTAAAAGCAGAAGAAGAATTTGTTTTAGTAAATGAGGATATTATAGGAGATTCAACTAAAGTAAGTGTTACATATAAAGATTTGTATAAAGATGTAAAACCTGGAACAATTATTCTAATAGATGATGGAAAAATTGAAATAGAAGTTATTAGAATAGATGGAAAAGATGTTGTTTGTAAAGTTATGAATGGTGGAGAATTAGGAAACAGAAAAAGTATAAATATTCCAGGAACACATATTAATTTACCAGCATTAAAAGATAAAGATATTAAAGATTTAATATCTGGATGTGAACATGATTTTGATTATATTGCTGCATCATTTATTAGATGTAAGGAAGATGTGTTAGCTATTCGTAAAGTCTTAGATGAAAATGGTGGAAAAGACATAAAAATAATTTCTAAAATAGAAAGTCAAGAAGGAATAGATAATTTTGATTCAATATTAGAAGTAACAGATGGAATTATGGTAGCACGTGGAGATATGGGTGTTGAAATTCCAATGGAACAAGTGCCAATAATTCAGAAAAAATTGATAAAGAAATGTAATAAAGTAGGAAAGATTGTTATAACTGCAACACAAATGTTAGAATCAATGACAACAAATCCAAGACCAACAAGAGCAGAAGTTTCTGATGTTGCAAATGCTGTATTTGATGTAACAGGAGCTATAATGCTTTCAGGGGAAAGTGCTATGGGAAAATATCCTGTACAATGTGTTGAAACAATGTCAAAAATAGCAATTGCTACTGAAAATGATATAAATTATGAGAAAAGATTAGGTTTAAGAGATACAGATTTTGAGTATGATAATTATGAATTCTATTTAGATCGTGCTATATGTGTAACAGCTAAAAAACTAGGTGCAAAAGCAATTTTTACATATACAGAAGCAGGAGATACACCAAAATTACTTTCTGGATTTATGCCATGTTGCCCAATATTTGCTGTAACTAAAAATGAAAAAACATATAGACAATTAGCTATAGTTAATAATGTTATTCCTATATTGGTAAAAGAAGATTTAAGTATAAAAGAGGTATTAACTAAAGGAATTGAAAAGGCAAAAGAGAATAATTATGTATCTACAGGTGATGTGATTGCTGTAGCAGGTGGAGCATTAGTTTTAGATGAGTATGCTTTAAGTGATATGAATAAGACAATGGGGGGAATTGTTAGAATATAATAGAATAGAAAATTTAGAAAATTTAAAAATAAGGATAGGGGCTAAGTAAAATATAATAACTTAGCTCTTGTTTATTTTATATTTTAAATTTTTGTTAGGATAATAGTTTGTTTTTTGGAAATATTTTTGCAATAAGTAGTTTTAAAACTACTCAACAGTTAGTATGTATAAATGTATCAGAGTTAAGTGGGTTAATGTTCAAAAAAAAACTGTAGTAATAGAAAAAGACTGCTAAAAAGCATTCTATTACATTTTTAGCAGTCTTTTTTTAATATAAAATTTTTATTTTATTTTTATATTAAATTCTTTAATAGCATTTTCTAAGTCATCAAATAAAACTGTATCATTATCTTTAAGATTAATAGATACTTTAATTTCTTTACCTATTAATTCTGTTATGTTTTTATTTTTCCATTTATCTATTTTTTCTTGTCCAATTGCTAATTTTACTAAATTTCTTGCTGTAGTTTTATCTAGTTTTTTGTTGTTCTTTATTTCTCTTAGCATATTTTTGATTTTTTCACCGTTTTCACCAGTCATTAAATCATTATAAGATATTGTTTTATTATCACCATAAGTAATAGTTACATTTTCTAAATTTGAATATCCATTTATAGCTTCTGTAAGCATTGAATCGAAAAGACCACTGTTCCAGAATGCATCAAATGCATTATCAAATGCTGTATTTAAATCAGTTGTTGATTGTGAATTAATAGTTACTGTTAAATTGTCATCTTTAAATTCTACGTTTGTTACATCAGATGGCATTTTATCTTTCATATTGTCTATAACTTCTTCAATTACATTTTCTACAACAACCATATTATCAGCAGG
The DNA here is from genome assembly GCA_947581895.1 of uncultured Clostridia bacterium. GTDB lineage: Bacteria > Bacillota > Clostridia > TANB77 > CAG-508 > CAG-492. The sequence continues at coordinate 2,483 of CANPWE010000057.1, forward strand.
GAATAAATCTGCTTGGAATTTATCATATTTAGCTGTTGTATATTTATTATAAGCTATTTGTGCAGCAGCAGCAGCATCACCTGTAGTAATATCAGATTTTTCTGTTAATACTAAGTTAGCAGAATTTTTCTTTGCACTTGTGTTTAAAGAGTATTTATTAAATCTTGCTTTTGCTATGCATGCAGCATCACCGATTGTGATTTTTCCATCACCATTTACATCACCATATAATACAACTGTAAATTTTTTTTGATTTTTTAATGTTACAGTAGCTCCTGTTCCAACAAGTTGTGAGTTATCTGTTATAACTTTATTATCCTTATCTTTAATTTCTGTTACAGTACCTTTTGATAATTTATTTTCTACTAAAGAAACTAATTCAGCTCTTGTTAATTCTGGATATTTTTCATTCTTTTTCAACATAATTGCTATAGAATTTCCTTCAGTTAGATAACTTGAATCAGTTTGAAAGCTACTTACTATATCACTTTCATTTTTATTTTCTGTTGTTGCAAAAGCAGTTGGTATTGTAATACCTGATATAAGCATAGTAGTTGCAATTGCAGTTGATAATAATATTTTTTTCTTATTCAAAGTATTTTCCCCCTTATAAAAATTATTTTTGATATTTTTTAATTGCTATTACGCTTCCTACAATTATTAATGTTAGTATTCCACCTAATACAGCATAGTTAGTAACATTAAGTCCAGTTTGTGGAAAAACTGTTGGTGCAGTTGGTGTAGCAGTAGGTGTAGGTGTTGATTTAGCTGTAGGTGTTGGTGTAGGTGTTGCTGTAGGTGTTGGAGTAGCTGTAGGTGTTGGTGTAGCTGTAGGTGTTGGTGTTGGAGTAGCTGTAGGAGTAGGTGTAGGTGTTGGTTCTACAATAGATACATTTAATGTAGTATTAATTGCTAAATCTACTTCTTCAAGATTTTCATCTAAAAATTCAGTTGGTTCAAATCCTATAGTTACTTTTCCAGAATCTTTTATAGCTTTTAATGTTACTGTCATTGAATCATGTTCATTAGAATATGTTGCAAAGCTTACACTATTAGCTCCTTCTGAATCATACATATCAAATTTTTTGTTATCTGTTACAACTTCAAATGCAGAAGTATCAAAGTTTAGTTTAAAGTCACTAGAAGACATTGTCTGTCCAAAATTAACTGTTACAGTAACAGTTTCACCTTTTGTTACCTCTGTTTTATCAACTGATATTCCTGGATTTGCAGTAGCAGCATTTACTACTGATGTGATTGATAGCATTAATGCTATAATAATTGTCATTATAAGTGTTTTTTTCATTTTAAAATTCCTCCTTAAATTTTTTCTTCGGCTTTTACAAGGTATCTTGTAGTTCCGCTTAAAGTACATGTAATTAGTGTAACTTTTCTTTTGTCATCAGTATTTTGTTCTATATGGCTCATATCATTTGCTTTCACAGAAGGAAGTATTTCTGTTATTTCATAAGTTACTTTTCTTCCATCTCTACCAACTAGATAAAACGTATCACCTACTTTAAGATTATATAAAGGTCCAAAAACCTTTTTATAATTATGACCAGTAATGCAATAATTCCCTACAGTATTAATTTCTGGTCCCCAAAATTTAGTTACTCCATATTTTAATGAATCATCTGATGTTTCGCTTAAAATATAGCTAGTTATATTAACTTTGTCTATTACAATTTTTCCTACTACATCATATCCATTTACTTTGTAAGGCATATCATTAACATCTACAATTTCATCATTGTATTTGGGTTCTGAAATATCTACAACAACAATATCATCTTCTGTTTCAGGTTCAGAAACAGTTGCTGTTTCAGTATTATCTTGATATTCATAATGTAATTCTTGTTTTTGTGAATGATATCGCCATAAGAAGAAAAAGGTTATAATAATAATTACACTAATTCCTATGATAGTAATAATAAATTTTTTTCTATTCTTATTAAAATGTTTTGCTTCCATCTTGTGTGAGCCTTTCATATTTTTCACTTACTTATCAAATTCACCTCCTAATGTTACCATATAAAATAATTTACTGAAATATAGTAAAGAAAATAGTATTTGAATCTTTTTTATAAGTATATACTAGAAAATATGTAAGCATTTTTATTAGTTGGCATATAGTATATAATATTAATTTGTGTTGATTCATACATGTTACAATGTGCTTTTAAAAACAATACTAATCCTTTACAATTATTTCTAATTATATAAATATTTGGATATGTTGTCAATGTTTTTTCAAATAAAAAAAACAATTTTTTTTTTTGCTAGAAATAGGCGCCTTATGTAAATATACAATATAATATATGGAAAATTTATAGTTATTTTAAGGTAGGAAATGTAGTTAAGTGAAAGTGTAAAAGCTATTATAAGAATTGTATATAGATTTAAAAGAAATGCTTGAAGAAAAATTTTAAATTAAAAGGAGGTAATCAAAGTGGATTTATATAATCTAAGTATTATCTGATTTATTGACTAAATAACATTTTTTTTGTAAAATAAAAATAGATTGAATAATTAAAATACTAGGAGGAAAATGAATGAATAAATTAGTGGATTTTACAAAATGTAAAGAAGAAATTAATGAATATAAGGGTTCAGAAAAAAAGAAAACATTAATTTTTGATGGAAAGAAATATTTAGTAAAATTTCCAGATCCATTAATAAAGAAAAATAAGAATATTTCATATATAAATAATGCATTTTCAGAATATATTGGAAGTCATATTTTTGAGATAATAGGAATTAAAACACAAAATACGATTTTAGGAGAATATAAAATAAATGATAAAATAAAAATAGTATGTGCTTGTGAAGATTTTACAACTAATACGAAAATATTATATGAGTTCGAAAATCTTACTAACAGTACTATGGTTGATAAAAAAGTTGATACAGAGATTTCTGATATAATTGAAGTTATTAAGGAAAATAATAATATTATTGATGTTGACGACACAATAAAGAATTTCTGGAAAATGTTTATTGTTGATAGTTTAATTGGAAATACAGACAGACATAATGGAAATTGGGGATTTATTAAGGATAATGAAACTGGAGAGATAACTTTTTCGCCAATTTTTGATTGTGGTTCTTGTTTAAATCCTTTATTAGAGGATACAGATTTAGAAAATTTAGATGAGGTTGAACTTAAGAATTTGGCTTTGAATTGTTATTCTTGTTTAAAGGAGGATGGTAAAAAAATAAATTATTTTACATATATTTCATCAAGGAAAAATGAAGAGTGTAATAAAGCACTGAAAGAAATTGTTAAAAAAATTGATATGAATAAGATAAATAATATGATTGATGAAATTGATTGTATTTCTGATGTTAGAAAGGATTTTTATAAGAAGATTCTAAACAAAAGATTTAAAATTCTAGACAAGGGGACGGAGTTTTTGTCTAACTAAAAAGTGATAGTAGACAAAGGGACGGAGTTTTTGTCTGGGTAGTACTAAAATTACACTAATAAATTACAGGTATATAAATAAGGAATAGAGGTAATAAAAATGACTATAGACGAATTTTCAAATAAAATAGTTGATTATTGCAAGGAGCATAATTTAAGAAAAGTATACATATGTGGAAATGGTGGAGCAGGAAAAACAACTCTAAGCAAAAAGTTATATGAAATAGGTAGTAAATATGGGAAGTCAAATATCATATCTTTAGATGATTTTATGGCAGATACAGAAATGCGCAAAAATGCAACAAACACGTGGTATGAAGATGGAATAGAGCACTCATATAGATACACATCTTCTAACAAAGAAACTTATTTTTTAAAGCATGTTTATGAGGTTTTATATAATCTAGATAATGGCAATGATTATTACTATTTTCCACGTAGATATGAAACCAAAAATAATATAAGAAAATTGTATAAGGATTATTTTTTAACAGTTATAGAAGGTATTGGAACGGCTTTTTTAGATCGAAATCAAGATGAATCTATTAGTATATTTATTACATGCAGTAAGGAAGATGAACAAGTTAGAAGAGCAGAGCGATTAGAAACACATAAGGAGCGAGATAAAATTGAGTTATATGATGAAAATAGAAGTAGCCAGTTTAGGGTAAATGTATTACCAAAAGCAAGTGAATTTGACATTATCGTTCGAAGTAGCTCAAATTATCAAATAGAAGTTATATAAAATAGAAAATTATATAAAGAATCATAGTAATGGAGAAATACCAATAAATAAGTGCTTAAATGAGCTGTTTCGGAATAAGAATAATTATGAATGAAGAATTAAATCGAAATGAAATTATTGAGTTTGTTCATTCAAAATATCCAAATTTGAAAGTAATAGAATCTTTAAGAGGAGAATACAAAGCAACACATATTTATTTTAGAGATGGAAACTATAATTTTCAATGGGAGTTACAAATTTGGAATAAATGTGACGAAGCAACAAATATAGCGTCACATAAAAAATATAAACAAGAATATGTTAAATGGGAAAAAGGTAATAAAGGAGGGAAAATATAATGGTTACACACTTTATTTTTATGAGTAGTTCGTATTCACTAAGAACAAGAATTGCACTTGATTTTATTGTAGATGGTGAAGGAATTCAAGATGAATTAATGAATAAATTAGATAGGATAATGCAAGAATGTGGACACGACGTTTCTATATCAACACATAGAATTCAAGCAAAGGATGACAGCTGGCAATCTGTGTGTGAAGCTGATCAATATTTTATGGATGTAAAAGTGGTAAAAGATGTTGATGAATTTATCAATCTAATTCAAAAAGACAGAGAACTACAAGGAATAGATGTAGCTAAATATATTTTGTCACATGTTAAATGTACGCAATTGAAATTGCAAAAGTTAGTATATTTATGTTATGCTGATTATTTATGTTCTACAGGTAAAGCACTATTTATAGATGATATATATGCATTTAAATATGGTCCAGTGGTTGATACTGTATATGAAAAATATAAACAGTATGGGTATAAGCCAATTGAAAAAGAAAGTGAAAATATAGATAGCAAAAATATATCAGAAATGCCATCAAAAAGCAGAATTCTATTTGCTAAAGATGGATTGGAAAAAGTCAAAAGTATAGATAAAACTTTGAAAAAGTATAGTGATTTAACAGCATCTCAATTAGTTGAAATAACGCACAGAGAAAAATCTCCTTGGAGCATGACTTATAAAGGAATTTGGGTTATTAAGCAAAAGTTGAGAGATGATGTAATTAAAGAGTTTCATGGTTATGAAAGTGTTGATTAGTATTATATAGAGTATTGTCATTAAAGTGTTTATAATTTTTGCGACACTGTTGCAAAAATTTGTAAAATAATTTAAGAGAAGAAAGTGAAGAATAAAATGATAAAAAATAAAATTGGTCAGACGTATCTGACCAATTTTATTTTTGACTTTGTAATTTTAAGTTATTCCAAAATGAAAGTATAAATTGAAAAAATGTTAAATTTTTTATTTGGATTAGTGGTAGGGGCAAATAACATTCACTAATTTTTTACATAAAGAACATAGTAAATTTACTAGATTTGTGTTATACTATTATTATAAATTTTAAAGAAGGGAGGAATTATATGTCGCCTGTAAGGGAAAAATTTATTAAGATTATCGAAGCTCTACCATATGATATACAAGAAGAAATACACAATAAAAAAACATTTGATATCTTAAAAGATGTAACTAAAATGTATTGCGATACATATGGTACTGATGATTTATCTGATGAAGATAAAGATGTAATCAATGATGTATTAGGCAACAATTTTACAGCTATTCAAAATATGTAAAATTCATTAACTAGTAAAACAATTTATGTACTTAACGTTCTTAATAGTAAACAAGATTTTAATCAATTTTTAAAACTGAACAATTATTTTAAAAACTTTTTTAGAATTTAATTTTTAAATCAAAATTTATTTAAAATTCTTTTTGGATATTTTCCAAACACACCCATGGTCAGTATAATATGGTCCTAAATCTGCTTTTTCAAGTTCAGCAGGGCATACACCATCTGTTAATTGATGAACTATTGTTCAAACCTTTTCTAAGTGAGCAAGTTTGACTGTTCCATTTTGTTATCAAGCATTTAAAAGCTCATTTTACACATTTTAAAAATTCAAAACGTATAAAATTACCAAAAGTAAGTAAAATCAATAAAACTTACTTATAGGTAACTATATTACAAAAAAGTACGTACTTCCTAAATATAAAATACTCTGATATAATGCAAATATAATAAAAATTTAGGAGGTATTAGAAATGGAAAATTGGGCTTATGGTTTTAGTTTAAATCACGAAGGAGCAGGAGTTG
>CANPWE010000058.1 GCA_947581895.1 uncultured Clostridia bacterium
AATGTTAATATATTTATCCCTTTTACATAACTATTGAATTTGACGGCTTACTGCAAAACTATTAAACAATACCCCATAAAAATCAATGTTTCTTCTCATACATCAATTCTTTCTCAAATCCTTTTCCCCAAGCTTCTCTTGCATTAAAAATAACAATAAAAGCTTTTGAATCAATACCAGTTGCAATTTTTTTTATTTGTATTACCTCATTTCTTGACCCAACACAAAACAACATCATTTTATCCATATTAGAATGCATACCTTTTGCATAAATAGCAGTACTTCCCCTTCGTACTTTGTCTCCTACAACCTTGGCAATTTCACTATATTTATCTGAAACTATAAATAAAACCTTCGTAAAATTAACACCTTCAAAAACAATATCTATCATTTTTCCCATTAAATAAATTGCAATAGCAGAATATAATCCTATTTCAATTTCTTTAAACACCAATATATTAATACTTATTATTATAGTATCAATAGTTATTATTAAATCTCCTGACCTAAACTTATCATAAAAAGAACGAACTACATAAGAAAGTAAATCACTTCCACCTGTTGACCCATTAACTTTCAGAACAATTGCTGTACCTACTCCCATTAGAATTCCCCCATAAATACAAGACAAAAAACTATCTGATGTTAAACCAGGAAATCTCTCTAAAATATCAATAAAAACAGATAATAATAAAGTACCTATAATTGATTTAAAAATAAAACTTTTACCAACTTTAAAAAATGCAATAATAAATAATGGTAAATTTAAAATTATCATAGCAGTTCCAACAGGAACATGTAATAAATAATATGCTATAGTAGCAATACCTGAAAATCCACCTGTTGAAAGTTTATTTGGCAATAAGAAAAAGGCTGTAGAACACGCCATTAGAAATGACCCTACCACAAGCCCTATCATGCTTAATATAAATTTCTTTATTTTATCTCTATTCACACTAAAAACCATATAAAATCACCTATATAGTAATTTTTCCCAAATATAAGCTATTTATTCAATTTATAAAGTATACTTTTTTATATATGTGAATTTGATTTTAACTAAAAAATAATTGTTGATAAATTGTTTTAAGCTATAACTTCTAAAATCTTATAATTCTTTACTGAATCATTTTTTTCGATAACAATATCTACATTATAAATCTCCTTAATTCTTTTCAAGTTCTCTTTCTTATGTCCAATAAAATTGTTTATACAATTACTATTAACAGCAACTCTAATCTTTTTTACCTGATTATTTAATTTACCAATTTTTTTAGAAATGTCATCATAAAAAATTCTACTTTCCACCAATTGTCTAAATGCAGGATGATATGGACCACCAAGTACTTGACTATTCTTTTCTTCTGGATTAGAAATTTCATCTGTATTCTGTAATCCAATTCTTATTACATCAATTTTCTTTTTATTAAACATTTTTAATAATATAGCACATGTTTCTACTGCTTGTTCTAATGTATTAGGTATATATTCCCCATTAAGATAATCTTCTGCTAATTTAGTATCTTTTATAACTAAAACCGGATAAATTCTAATAATCTTAGGATGAAGTTTTATTAATTTTTTTGCAGTCTCAATTTCATCTTTCTGAGTACTTTCTGGTAGTCCTACCATCATCTGGTGTCCTAAAATAAATTTATTTTTTCTTATTAATTTTGATGCTTTTTTTACATCATCAAAATTGTGACCTCTTTTGCTTATTTCTAGAATATAATCATTAGCTGATTGTACCCCAAGTTCTATGGTTTCCACCGAATATTTTTTTAATAAGTTCAAGATTTCTTGATTAATATAATCAGGTCTTGTTGAAATTCTTATACCATCTACTTTTCCATCTTGTATGTATTTGTAAGCTACAGATAATAACTCTTCTTGAATATTTTTTTCAATTCCTGTAAAACTTCCTCCAAAAAAAGCTACTTCAACCTTTTTATCATGTGCCTGAAAATTACTCAAATAGTACTCAATTATGTCTTTTACATCTGCACCTGTTATATTTTTCTTTTGTCCACTTATTTTCTTTTGATTACAAAAAGTACAATCATTTGGACATCCTAAATGAGGCACAAAAATTGGTATTATATATTTCCTTTTCAATTACAATCTCCTTTTTTATATATTTAGTTTTTCATGTGATAAACATTTGTAATGGTCTAAACTATAAACCGTTTTTCAATTTATTCTATCCTAATTTTAATTAAAACCCTTATAACAATTTTATAGCTTTATGTGCTGCATCCATTTCTGCTGACTTCTTATTTTTTCCTTCACCAACAGCCAATTTTTTACCATTACAACTTACCTGTGCTATAAATGTTTTATCATGATCTGGTCCTTTTTCTTCTAATATTTCATATTTTATATTTACATCACCATGTACTTGTAATTTTTCTTGTAAAACTGTTTTATAATCTTTCATTCCAACATTTCTACTAGCAACTTCAATCTCTTTTTTTAAATTCTCTATAATAAATTTCTCTGCTTCTTCTAAATTTGAATCAAAATAAATTGCTGCAATTACAGCTTCTACACTATCAGCCAATATTGCTGGTCTTTTAGTTTCTCCACTCATTATTTGACTTTTTCCTAAATATAAGAAATCACTAAAATTATGCTTTAATGCTATTTTATATAAACTTTTTTCACAAACTACATCAGCTCTAACTTTAGTCATTTCTCCTTCTTTTAAAAAAACATAATTATTATATATATATTTACTTGATATAAATTCAAGAATACTATCACCTAGAAATTCAAATTTTTCATTACTTTCAATATGATGTTCATTTGCATATGAAGTATGTGTTAATGCTTTTTTTAGTAATTCTTTATTTTTGAATTCATAACCTATACTTTTTTCTAATTCTGATATATTCATTAATACCTCCTTTCATTAATTATTTAAAATTTTTTCTATCTTATATTTAAAAGCAATATATAAAAATCAAATTATTTATGTGATTTTCTTATATATTTATTCTTAATTTATTTTAATCTTTTATGTTAATTATTTTTTCATAAAAAAGAAAGGAGCTACCCTTTCATTTTTATTATTCAATTAAGCGATATGTTCTTTTATATATTCAACAACATCACCAACTGTTACAACTTTTTCAGCATCAGAATCTGGAATTTCTGTATCAAATTCTTCTTCTAAAGCCATTATTAGCTCAACTATATCTAAAGAATCTGCACCTAAATCATCTATAAAAGATGCCTCCATTGTAACTGAACTTTCTGTAGCTCCTAATTGCTCTACAATTATATTTTTAACTTTTTCAAAAACTTCTTCTGAACTCATTTGTCAAGTTCACCCCCCTCCAATTTTTTCATTTTATATTACAACATTTTTTTGTTTGCTTATTAAACAATATTATATGTTTAATCAAATGTCAAGTTTTTTTACTCATTTTTATTATTTAATTTATTATAAATTAAAATTTTGTATAAGGAAAAATATTTTTTTATTCAGCATTTATTATTTTATCTCCACTTTTGGAATTTATTTTTTTAAATTCTTCAATCATATTATCAACAGTTTTATTTTTTACAAAATTTTCAGCTTGTTTAATAGTGAATTCAAATAATTTTTCATCACTACTTCCATGTGCTTTTACTACAGGCTTTTTTACACCTAAAAATAATGCTCCACCATATTCTTTATAATCAACTGTTTTAGCAAATCTTTTTATTCCAGGCATTGCAGGAATAGCAGCCATTGTAGATAGAAAATTCTTTTTTAAACTTTCAGATAAACTTACTTTTACAAATCTTCCAACACCTTCAACAGCCTTTAAAAATACATTTCCAGTGAATCCATCTGTTACTATTGCATCAACATTTCCTGAAAAAGCATCTCTTCCCTCTATATTTCCAATAAAATTAATATTTAATTCTTCTGATTTTTCTTTTAATAATTTATATGATTCTTTTGTTAATTCATTACCTTTATTTTCTTCAGTTCCTATATTTAATAACCCAATTTTAGGTCTCTCAGTTCCATAAGTACTACTCAAATATATAGTAGCCATTTGAGCAAACTGCAATAAATTAATTGGTTTACAATTTGTATTAGACCCTGAATCAATTAACAATAATCTACTTTTATATGATGGTAAAATACCTGCTAAAGCTGGTCTATCTATCCCTTTAATTCTTCCAACTAATAGAGTTGCACCTGTTAATAATGCACCTGAATTTCCAGCAGAAATAAATACATCACCCTCGCCATTTTTTAGCATATTAAATCCAACTACCATAGAAGAATCTTTTTTGGTTTTAATAGCATGTGTAGGGATGTCTTCCATTTCAATGGTTTCTGTAGCATGTTTTATACTTAATCTATCAGATATCTCAGATATATTGCTCTTTCCAAATAATTCTTTTATTTTAGAATTAATAATGTTTTCATTACCAATTAAAACAACTTCTGCATTAATTTGATTTATAGCATTTACTGCTCCTTTAATATTGGCATCTGGAGCATTATCTCCTCCCATTGCATCTAATAAAATTTTCATATATTCCTCCAATATTTCTATTTATACTATTCTATTCTATACCCTATTTCTTCTATTGTCAACTAAAAAAATAATGATTTTATTATTACTATTTGTTGTAATTCACTACTCTATATTACATTTCATCTGAAAATTTAAAATTTTTTATATAAAAAAAGTACCTCATAAAAGAGGTACAAATTTATTTTTATTGTAATTCAACAACAGCTCCAACTTCTGTAAATTTAGCTTTTAATTCTTCAGCTTCTTCTTTATTTACTCCTTCTTTAACTGTTTTTGGAGCTCCATCAACTAATTCTTTAGCTTCTTTTAATCCTAATCCTGTAGCATCTCTAACTACTTTGATTACTTGTATTTTGTTTGCTCCAGCTTCTGATAATACAACATTGAAAGATGTTTTTTCTTCAGCTGCAGCTGCTCCTGCTGCTCCTGCTGCTGGTGCTGCAGCTGCTACTGCAGATACTCCAAATTCTTCTTCTATAGCTTTTACTAAATCAGCTAATTCGACAACTGTCATTTTTTTGATTTCTTCAATCATTTCTTCTTTATTCATTTTTATATCCTCCTAAATTTTATTTGTGGTTCACCCACATCATCATTTCATACTTTATGTATGATTATATTAATTTAATTTTCTAATTCTATATTACAAAGATTATTCTTGAGTTTCTTTTTGTAAACGAACTTGATCAAGTGCAACAGCAAATTTTGAAATAGTACCAAGTAATCCACCTGCAAGCATAGATAATAATGTTTCTCTTGATGGTAATTTTGCTAAAGTAATTATTTCTTCAGCTGTCATAACTTTACCTTCGATTATTCCACCTTTGATTTTATAATAATCATTTGTTTTAGTAAAATTGTATACTATTTTTGCAGGTTCTAAATAATCTTCATTTCCCATAATTATGGCTGTAGGTCCTTCTAATAAAGAATCTAATCCATTTTCACCATTTGCATTTAATGCTCTTTTAATTATATTATTTTTTATAATTTTATATTGAGCATTTGCATTTCTAATATCAGTTCTTAATTTTGTATCATCAGCTACATTTATTCCTCTGTAATCTGTTAAAAGTACAACTTTAGCATCTTTTAATTTTTCAGCCAAAGCTTTTACTTCTTCTTCTTTTTGTTTTAAAATAATTTCACTTGCCATTTTAACTAGTTCACCTCCTACAAATTTGTGCAATAATATAATCCAATCTATATATACCATAAGAGGCATACATAGATTGGATTAACTCCGTTCTAATAATATGTGCCTCGGTAGGACTTACATTTATGCCTACTATCTATGGCTATATAAATTTTTTATAAATTATTTTTGATCAATATACATGCTTGGTCCCATTGTTGTAGAAATAGCAACACTTTTGATATATTGTCCTTTAGCTGCTGCTGGTTTTGCTTTTATTATTGCATTCATAATAGCATCATAATTTTCTAATAATTTTTTTGCACCAAATGAAACTTTTCCAAATCCTAAGTGAATTATATTAGTTTTATCTAATCTATATTCTACTTTACCAGATTTAATTTCATTAATAGCCTTTGTAACATCCATTGTTACTGTTCCTGATTTAGGATTAGGCATTAAACCTTTTGGTCCTAAAACCTTACCTAATCTACCAACTACACCCATCATATCTGGAGTAGCAACTATTACATCATAATCAAACCAGTTTTCTTTTTCAATTTTTGGTATTAATTCTTCTGCTCCTACAAAATCTGCTCCTGCTTTAACAGCTTCATCAGCTTTTGGACCTTTAGCAAAAACTAATACTTTTAATGTTTTACCTGTACCATTTGGAAGTACTGTTGTACCTCTAACTTGTTGGTCAGCATGTTTAGAATCAACACCTAATTTAACATGTAATTCAACAGTTTCATCAAATTTTGCTTTAGGCATTTTTTCTATTAATTCCAATGCTTCTTTTACATTATAAGCTTTTGATTTATCTACAAGTTTTTCACCTGCAAGATATCTTTTACCTTTATTCATTTTTTTACCTCCTTTGGTTCTAACGAGTTATTAACTCTCCCAATTTTAATTAATTAATATTTATATTTTTATAAAACATAAAACTATAAATATTTAATATTAATCTGCAACTACTACACCCATAGAGCGAGCTGTTCCAGCTACCATACTCATTGCAGCTTCTAATGATGCAGCATTTAAGTCTGGCATTTTTTGTTCAGCGATTTCCTTAACTTGTGCTTTTGTTATTGTTGCAACTTTATCCATATTAGGTTTTCCTGAACCTTTTTCAACTTTAGCAGCTTTTTTTATTAAAACAGCTACTGGTGGTACTTTTGTTATGAATTCAAAAGATTTATCTTTGTAAACAGTAATTACAACTGGTATTATCATTCCAGGTTGATTTGCTGTTCTATCATTAAATTCTTTAACGAATTGCATAATATTAACACCACTTGAACCTAATGCAGGACCTACTGGTGGAGCTGGTGTAGCTTTACCTGCAGGTATTTGTAATTTTATAATATTACTAATTTCCTTCTCTGCCATTTCTAATTGCACCTCCTTTTAGTTAATATATTGACAAAATAATTTATATAATTTAAATTATTAACATTTTATAATGTATATTAATCAAAATTTATAAGTTAATTATGAATTTAAGAAATTATTAAAATTAACACCTAATAACTTGTATAATATACATGATTATACTTTTTGTACTTGTGAAAATTCCAATTCTACTGGAGTTTCCCTTCCAAACATAGAAACCAAAACTTTAACTTTATGTTTTTCTTTGTTAATTTCTTGAACAACACCAACAAAATCTTTTAATGGACCATCTACAACTCTTATTGAATCATTAACATTATAATCAACATTAACTTCAACTTTTTCAAATCCCATCTTTCTTATTTCTTCATAAGTAAGTGGAATAGGATCTGTTCCTGAACCAACAAAACCTGTAACCCCTCTTGTGTTTCTAACTATATACCAAGTTGCTTCTGTTACAATCATTTTAATTAAAACATAACCTGGGAAAACTTTTTTTAAGTTTGTCTTCTTTTTTCCATCTTTGATTTCTATTTGTTCTTCCATAGGAACTACTATTTCAAAGAAGTAATCTTCTAGTTCTCTATTTTTTACTGTTTTTTCTAAATCTGTTTTTACTTTATTTTCATAACCAGAATATGTATGTACAACATACCACTTTGGAGTTAATTCTTTACTATCTTGAGACATAATTTTAGCCTCCCTTATATAAATAAATAATTTTAAACATTATTTTAGTACTACAACAACTGCTCTATTTTTGCTAAATCTTGTATTGCATATTTTATTTACTATTAGACTTTTAGTCATTTTGTGTATTTTCTGTAGTCTCATTATTTTCAGTACCTTCTGTGCTTTCAGTACCTTCTGTGTTAGTACTTTCTGTGTTATCAGTATTTTCTGCATTATCAGTACTTTCTGTGTTTTCATTATTTTCTTCAGCATTAGCACCTTCATCAGTATTATTTGATTGTTGATCTGTTGTTACTGTATCAGTAATTTGAGTTTGTGTTTGATTAGCTGATTGTACTTGTTGTTTTAATTTATCTACACCATATTTGTCGATTGCACTAAAAACAAGATCCAAACAAAATACAATAATAGCAGTTACTAAGACTATAGTTATAACTGCAGTTACATTACTTACCATTTGTTTTGATGTAGGCCATGTAACTCTTTTTAGCTCAGCCTTAACATCCTTCATAAAGCGTTTGTTATCATTCTTTACTTTATTTTCTTTTTCTTTAGCCATTTTTATTCCTCCCTAAAGATTATTTTGTTTCTTTATGTGTAGTACGTTTTCCACAGAATTTACAATATTTAGTTATTTCTAATCTGTCAGTATTATTTCTTTTGTTTTTACTTGTTGTATATGTTCTTCTTTTACAATCAGAACAAGCTAATATTATTGATTCTCTAGCTCCTTTTGCTGCCATTTGATACACCTCCAGCCATACTTATCATATTTATGTATAATACATATTATTTCACTTATATACGCTTAGATATTCTATCACTTTTCTAATGATATGTCAACCAAATTTTGTCATTTTTTTGATTTTATGTTACAGTTTGTTACTATTTAACACTTCTCACATAACTAAACTTTGTAGAGTAGTCAAATTCAATAGTTATGTAAAAGGGATAAATA
>CANPWE010000059.1 GCA_947581895.1 uncultured Clostridia bacterium
TGTTACAAATTAGAACAGGTATGAATACATATATTACATATATGATAATTGGAATAGTAGCAATGATGATAGTAGCATTAGGTTCATTAGGAGTAAAGAAATTTGTACTAAGTAGAAATTAATATAAATAATTAAAATAAATAAATAATTTAGTAACAAAAAATTGCAGATTAATAATAATAAAATTTTTAGGGATAGATAACTTTAAGTTATCTATCCCTAATTAAATATAAAGAAAAAAGAGTGAAAAAATAAATTTATATTTATAAAAAATTTCGAATTATTACTACGGATATCTATATTTGAATAAATTATAAATATTTTCAATTTTAAAGTTTATGTAAAATTCGTTACAAAAAAGATATAAAGATGTAACAAATTTTATCATAACTATTTGCCGTAGTTTATTTAAAAAAATGGAAATTTTTAGAGTATTGAAAAGATTTTGCTTATATTGTAAATTGATGTTAATGAAAGATTAAAAGAGAAAAGAGTATGAAGTGTAGAGAGAACGGAGTGCAAGGTCGGGATTAAATTTTATTTAGAGAGAATTAATAAGACTATATAAAAATACTTTTTTCAAATACAACAAAAAGGAGAGGAAAAGACATGAAAGGAAAAAAATTTGTTATAAGCAACTTTAAAACTATTTGTGTATTATTAATTGTATTTACAATGCTTTATAACTCAATGGGTAATTTAATACAAGTTGTAGTTAACACAAATAGGTTAAACAAGGCTTATTTAGGTGAAGCAAGTGTAACATCAACACAAGCAGAAAAGTTTTACAGTGGCTGGCTAACAGGTACATTTGGATTTAGTGCAAAAAATGAAAAGTTCGATCCAGATTCACTAGAATTAACACCTGAAAAAATAATTAAAGAAGCTGCATCTAATTTAGGTAAACCATATAAATTTAGTCGTAAAGGTTATGGAGATGTATGGACACCAGTTTATCAGGAATCTAAAATATGGGCTAAAACACCAACTACACAATTACTAAATAATGAAGGACTTGATTGTTCTGGTTTAGTATATAAAACTCTTAGAAAGTTAGGAGTACAATTAACAAATTTTTGTGATGGATATTTTTCAAATGCTGGAGGTTATCGTAGAGTAGGACCAATTCCAATAAATGTAGGTAGCTGGACATATTCTAATACTGAAGAAAAAAATGGTGTAAGAGTAACTGATGTTACTCCATACCATATTCAATGGGCAAATGGAACAGATATTGCCCAAATAACACCATATGTAATATCAAAAGTATGGCTAAATCTTATGGGTCAAAGATATCAAAAAAGTTATGGAACACGTATAACAATAGAATCATATGATAATTTCATATCTGATTATAATGTTGCACCAGGATCTATTGTTTTAACTATAAATCCAAATAAAGGCATAGATGGTGCAGACCATCATGAATGGATATATATAGGAAACTTTGAAAACAGAGATGCTGTTGTTAAATACTTAAAAAGTATAGGTGTAAGTGATGACCTTATTACAGAATCTACTGTTTATGATGATGGAAAAAATGGAAAAGCATGGAGCATAGAATCTACAAATGGTGCTGGAGTTAGAATAACAAATAGAGACCCAGCAGGTATAGAATCTGCAAATGATGGTACAATAAAAAAATATGGAAATGGATATATGGCATTAACATTAGTTAACCAAAAAACAGGTTCTTATAATATGAATATAGTAAAAAAACCTATAGATGCACAAGAAAATCTTGATGATAATTCATCTGCACTAGATGGAGCACAATATATTATTTCAACAGAACCAGGTAATGAAGAAAATGCACAATTAGTTACAACAGAAGGAAAAACTTTTGTAAGAAATGTTGAAATAACACAAGAAAATGTTAATACACCAGACACATATTATATTACAGAAAAAGTTGCACCAGCAGGATATAGTATTGCAGAATATTTAAAAGATGTAAAAATAGAGGTAAATAAAACTACAAATAATGATACATATGTGATTCAAAATGTAAAAGTTAATGAAACAACTGTAGAAAAGGGTAAATCACAAAATATAACATTAGGAGATAATGCTGCAATTATTGGAATATCAGTATCTAGTGATGGTACAGAGTTCACAGTTACTGTATATAATAATCAAGATAATTATTATAATTTAAATTTATTTAAACAAATATTTAATGAAGAAGATTCTAGTTGGTCACCTACTCAAAGTGTAGGTAATGCAGAATTTTCAGTTAAACAATATATTAAAGAAAATGAAACATATACTTTAAATGACACAATAACAGTAACATCAGAAAACTCAAAATTATCTTCTTTTATATTTAATAATAATAATGGTAATAAATATAATGTTTATGATGATAATGGAAATTGGAAAGGTGTTTTATTAGATCAATCTACTGTAAAAGAAGACTTTTATAGATATGTAATAACAGAAACAAAAACTCCAGATGATAACTCATATAATTTACCTGATTGGATAAATGAAGGAAAAAGCTTAGTAATAGATGTTACACCAGAGTCAAAAGACAATAAATATGGAGTTAAAAGTGTAGATATATATATTGCAAATGTTGATGAAAATGGAAATATGTCTGAACAAAAAACAGTAATCAAAGAAGGTTTAACAGAAGGACAAAATACACAAGATAATGGAAATGAAACAGAAAACAAAGATGTATATGTAGAATTAGGTACTCATTTAGATATAGATATAGGATTCAAAGACCCTGAAATAGAAGGAAGTTATAATTTACAAATTGCAAAAGTTGAAAGAGATGATACTGCAGTTTACAATAAAGAAAATTATATAGGTGGTGCTGAATATAGAGTAGTAAGAGCATTAGACGTAGACAAAGACCTTGCAAAAAATGTAGCAATTAGCAATTTACCAGATTTACCAGATGATGGAGATGATATTAAGATAACAACTGAAGAAGACAAATTAGTGAATTTGTTTGGTGAAACAGATGTTAATTCAATTGATAAATGTGATGTATATCTTATAAGAGAAACAAAAGATTCTAAATATCATAAACTAGATAAATATGATTATAAATTAATAGTATACAAACAAGAAAAACAAGGTGAAGATGGTAAAAGAACACTTGTAATAAGTAATGTAGAATTGTATAAATCTCCAACACCTAATAATTCACAGGAAAATCAAGATTGGGAACAAATAACAGATCTTCAAAATGCAACTGAAGCCACTGTAAAATTTGAAGAAAATGCAATTAAAATCATAGTTTCAGATATTCCAAAAACATATGATTTAGCATTAACAAAATCAATAGCAGTTCCAATTGATGATTTAGATGATGATTATGACATTAATATGGATGGTACAGCAAATGCACAAGATGCTTCATTGGCAATGTCAATTGGTAAAGCTATAACTGAAGCAAATGGAGCAGGAAATGGCTATACAGATGAAGAATATCAAAGACTTGTACCTGAAAGTGATGAAGAATTGGAAAATATAGCAAAAGAGTATAATTATTATATATATGCTCAAGCTGAGTATAATCCAGAGTTGCTTGAGGAATATGAAGATATTGAGGCATCAGATGTAAAATTACTTGTAGCTATAGCTAGAGATGCAGACGCATTAAATGATGAGACAATGGAAAATTATAAAAATATGACAGCAAAAGCTATTTTTGAGCGTTTTATGAAAATGGATTTTAATAATGATGGAAAGATTGGTGAAGATGAGGCAAATGAAATATTAAAGCATGCAGCAGAAAAAGGGTCAGGAACATCATATCATGATAGAATAAATTACATACAAAGATCTCCTTTAGATTTAAAAGATGATGAAATAACAACAGCAACATATGATTTAAATAAAGTTACATATGGTATCAAAAAGGAAGGAATAGTAGTATATGAAATAACTGTATATAATGAAGGTGATTATAATTCTAAAGATATAGAAATAACAGATTATATACCAGATGGTTTGGTTATATGTGATAAAGATGGAAAAAAGGTAACAGAAGGAGAAGTCACATATACAGTAGGTAATACAGAATATAAATGGAATGTTACAGAAGGAGGAAAAAAGGCAACATATAAAACTGGAGAAGATTTCACATTAAGAAAA
This sequence comes from uncultured Clostridia bacterium, assembly GCA_947581895.1. Classification (GTDB taxonomy): domain Bacteria; phylum Bacillota; class Clostridia; order TANB77; family CAG-508; genus CAG-492. The sequence goes on from CANPWE010000059.1 coordinate 4,114, forward strand.
TATTCAGGAGTAGTATTAAGTGAAGTTTCTACATATATAATGTGTTGTGTAGAGTATACTGGCGAAGAGGGAAATAAACAATATGATAAAAAAATAGATGACTACATAAAGAATAAACATATATTCTATAATGTAGCAGAAATAACAGACTCAACAGCAATAGATGATGATAATAAAATAGTATATGGTACAAAGGAAGATCCAAAAAAAGGAACAGGTAAAGAATCAGAAAATGGTGAAACATTAGGAAAAATAAAAGATAGAGATTCTGATGAAAATTCAATTTCTAAGGATACAGAAAATGCTGAACAAACAGAATCTCAAGACGGAAAAATAATAGATGCATATTCTAAGAAATTTGAAGAAAAATACCCAAAAACTAGTTCATATTGTACAAAAAGTGACTATGAATATCAAGATGACGACGATTTTGAAAGAATCATATTAACAGAAAAAAACGATGTATTTGATTTATCATTAAGAAAAAGTATAACTAAAGTAGGTCCTAATATAGAAGATATGAAAGATATTACATATGATGAAGGAGCTATTAATAGATTACCTATAATTAACGAAGATAGTGTTGATTCATGTAAAATATCAGGAACTGGTGAATATTATCATAGAAAAGATGCAGTTCCAGTTAATGCAGGTGATTATGTTGAATATACTATAAGAGTATATAATGAAGGAGATTATGGATTTAATGCTGGTTATGCTAAAGAAATAACAGATTACTTACCTTCAAATTTGGAATATGTTGGTATAGTAAATAAAGATGGTAAAATTATTGAGGGTAATGATCAAAAAACAGATAATGTGGAAAAATTAGGCTATTGGTCAGTTAAATACAATACTGATAATAATTCAGTTGTAATAACTGCAAATGATACTACAGCTATTTCACAAAAAGCAAATTTAAATACATTATATGAAACAGATGAAAATAAATACATTACTTACTATAAGAATAATGAAACATTTAATGATTTCTTATATCAATATCAAGAAGTAAAAATTGTTTGCAAAGTAAAAGAAGAAGCACCAGAAAATACACCATTAACAAATATAGCAGAAATAACAAAATATGTAAAAATGGTTACAAAAGAAAATGAAAGTGAAGAAGGAGAAAAAGAGGAAAAAGTAGAAGAAGAAGTTAATGAAGATAGAGATTCAACTGCTAAATCTTTATTAAAACCAGAAAGCGAAGAATTAGAAGTTGATCTAACTACATATTATGAAGATAATGTAGTAAACGGAAATCCAATTAATAATGATGCAGGACCTTATTATCTAGGAAATGAAGATGATGACGATTTTGAAACAGTTATAATAAGAAAAGGAGGATACACATTAAAATTACTAAAAACATCAGAAGATGGACAAACACCAGTAGAAGGAATCAAATTCAAATTAAATGATGAAGAAACAGAATACACAACAGATAGTGATGGTAAAATAGATTTTGAAAAAACATATGATATAACATCTAAAAATGTAGATGTTATAGATGAATACACAATAACAGAAGTTGGAGATGATAATAGCATATATCTACAACTAGAATCTCCAATAACAGTATATGTAAAAAAATCTTTCACAAATAATGAATATAAAGTAGAAGGAATATCATTATCAAAAGATGACACTCAATATCAAACAGAAAAAACCAAAGAAGTTAATTTAAAGAATTCTGATAAAAAAGTAACAGTAAAAGCAACATTAACAGAAAATGAAATACAAATACAAGTACCAAATATTCCAAAAGTAGGAACATATGGTTTACAAATACAAAAAGTAAATAATAAAGGTGAAGTTCTAAAAACTCCTCAAACAGGATTCTCATTAAGTGATAAAGAAAATGAAAAATTAACAGATGCAGAAACTGGTATAGCAACATTATTAGATAGTCAAAAAATAGAAATAAATGATGAAAAAAATGGAACAAAAAGTGCTGATTATACAGTAACAGAAACAACAGTTCCAACAGGATATATTGGTTTAGCAAAACCAGTAAAAGTAAAAGTTAACACACAAATAGGAGCATCTTCTTTAGAATTATCAAATATAGAAGTTTCAGTAGAAGGATTAGAAGCAGTAACAGTTACAAAAGGAGAACCAAAAGAACTTGCAAATGTAGAGTTATCAGATGGAACAAAAACAACACTAAAAATAAATATAAATGAAAATAATATTATAACAATAACAATACCAAACAGCCCAATAGATGGAGAATATTTCGTAAAAGTAAACAAAATAGATGAAAATGGCAACAGCTTAGAAGGAGTTACATTTGAAACAACAAGAGTTGATAAAGATGGAAAAGCTATAGAAGATGAAGATGTAACACCATCAGTAACAACAAAGAAAAATACAGAAGGAAAAGTAGAAGATTTAACAATTGTAGATAAAAAAATAAAATCAGATAATTTAAATGAAATAGATGAATATGAAATAAAAGAAACAAAAACAGCAGAAGGATATTTCTTATTAAAAGACCCAATAAAAGTAACAGTAGAAAAAGAACAAGTTGATGGAGAATACAAAGTAAAAACATTTAAAGTAAATGACCAAGGACCAAATGAACAAGGATTAATAAAAATAGAAAATGTTGCATTAGAAGGAACAGATGAAACAGTAACAATAGAAGCAACAGTACAAGATAATGTATTAGTAATAGTTGTAAAAAATACACCTAAAAAAGGTTCATACCAAATATTTGTAAATAAAATGGATGAAAATGAGAATTATTTAAAAGATGTAACATTTAAAACAATTAGAAAAGATGATAAAGGGGAAAAGGTAGAAGATCCAGATGTAAAATCATCAGTAACAACAGATGGAACAAAAGAAGCAAAACAAATAGTATCTAAAAAAATAACAATAGAAAATCAAAATGAAACAGATATATATGAAATTACAGAAGATTTAGGTGAACTAGCATCTAAATACTATGAATTAGAATTACCATTTGAAGTAAAAGTAACAAAGAAAATGTCAGAAACAGGATTTGAAGTAAATGAATTCAAATTAAATGATCAATTAGTAACTACAGAAGGTATAGAAATAGAAGTAAAACAAAAAGGTACAGAAAAAACAGCAAAAATAAAAGCAACATTAAATGGACAAACACTTACAATAGTAGTAGAAAACAATGAAAAACCATTTGATTTAAGCTTACGTAAATTCATCACAGAAGTAGTAGATGGAAAAGGTTCAGAAAAATATGATAGAGAACCAACTGCAGAAAGAATAGATTTAACACCACTAACAGATGATGATGAAACAACAACAACAGCAAATTATAATCATTCAAAAAAACCAGTACTTGTAGAACGTGGAAACACAGTTATATACACAATAAGAGTATTTAATGAAGGACAAAGAGATGGATATGCAACAGAAATAACAGACCATTTACCACAATCATTAGAATTTGTAGCAGATAGTGAAATAAATAAAAAATATGGATGGGAATTATCTGAAGATGGAAGAACAGTAAAAACAACATATTTAAAAGATACACTACTTGAAAAATTCAATGGTGAAAAATTAGATTATGAAGATTTACAAATAGAATGTTTAGTATCAAGAAGTGCACAATCAGAAGTATATCTAACAAATATAGCAGAAATAACAGATGATGCAGATGAAAATGGAGAAGAAGTTGAAGATAAAGATAGTCCAAATGATGTAGTAGTACCAGGAGATGGAGATTTACCAGGATATAAACAAGATGAAGTTGATAAACAAGATGGTGATGAATATATCCCAGGACAAGAAGATGATGATGACTTTGAAAAAATATACATAATACTAAATGGTGAATATAATTTCACAGTAACTAAAAAAGATTCACAAACAAATAAAGTAATTGAAGATGAAAAAACAACATTTGATATAACAGTTTATAAAAAATTAACAGAAACAACAGATGAAAATGGAACACAAATAACATTTGATGATAAAGATAAAATAGTACTAAAAGATAAAAATGGAAATGAAATAAATACAAAAGGAATCACAGCTTCAACAAATGGTATAGTATCAATAAGTGGAATATCAATTTCAGATGTAGATTTAGTACTTGCACCATACTATTTTGTAATAGAAGAAGTACAAGCACCAGATGAATATTCAGAAATAGATTATAGAGTAGTAGTGCCAGTAACATTTGAAGAACAAGAAAAAGGATACACACCAAAACATGAAACAACACAAGCATTTGCATTACAAAAAGATGATAAAGGAAATGAATATAAAAAATCATTAAAAGAAATGTCTACAAATGAAAATGAATGTGTAAGCACAGAACAAGTAGATTTAACAATAAATGTAAATGTACCAAATAAACACAAAAATTTTGACTTATCATTACGTAAATTTATCACAAAAGTAAATGATAAAGAAATAGAAAATTCAAGAGAACCACAAGTAGATGCATCAAAACTAGCAAGTGGAGAATCTACAACAGCAACATATGAACACACAAAAGAACCTTTATTAGTAAGTCCAAAAGATATAGTTGAATATACAATAAGAATTTACAATGAAGGTGAAATA
>CANPWE010000060.1 GCA_947581895.1 uncultured Clostridia bacterium
ATAAAGCCAAAGAAAAAGGCGAAAAAAATAAAAAATAAAAAAATAATAAAATAATAAAAAATAATAAAATAATAAAAAAATAATAAAATAATAAAAAATAAAAAAATAATAAAAAATAAAAAATAATAAAAAAATAAAAAATAAAAAAATAATAAAATAATAAAAAATAATAAAATAATAAAAAATATAAAAATATAAAAATAATAGAAAATAAAAAAATAAATAATATAAAAAAATTAATAAAAAATTATTTAAAATTTTAAATTCTGATACAGCTGAAAAGTAATTCATATCATTATATAATAAATGTAGTATAAAAAAATTAATTTAAAAATTATAAATGATAAATCTTAGAGAAAAATATAATTCTCTATAAGCACATTTTTTTAATATTTTTTAAAATGGCAAATTCATACAATATATATAATAATAAGAATTACATGATTTAAAATTTTCAGTATTTAATAAAAATTGAAAACTACAAAATATAATAATAAATAAAATTTATATTTTCAAAATTTTATAATTCATAAACAATAAATAAATTTTATATTTTAAAATTTTGATAATTAATAAATAACAATTAATTCATAAAAATTAATTTATAAAAATTTATTTATATTAATAAAGTCATAATACGTATTTTTTAATAATTAACCTATAATAATTATTCATTTACCCTATAATATTTTTCTGACAAATTGAAATCTCCCCAATAATAATTCTCCTCACCATCAATTAATATTTTAACACAATTAACCTCATTTAATTCTGTTAATGTATTAACAATACAATTAATTACATTTATTTCATTTTTTTCTGTTCCACTATATCCGTCGATAAAATCTTTAGAAAAATTTATAACAGCGCAATCACCATCTAATACAACACTATTAATTTTTACATTATCTGAACAATTGGTATCTAATTTTTCAGAAGTTGGGCCTGATAACCATAAATTAATTAATTTTTCATAAGGATTTTCAAGCAATATTTTTGCATCAATTAATTTATTTTCAATTTCTATTTTTCCGGTGTCTTTATTAATAAAATATAAAGAAACTATAGTATTACGCAATTGTTCATCTGATATTTCTTCTTCTGGAATTATTTCTTGACTTTCATTTATTACTTCTTCATCTCTATTAAAATAAGACCATAATACTATTCCTAATATTATTAATAAGATACCAACAATAATAAAATATAATTTTTTTACATTCATAATTTTTTTTCCTTTCTATAATTATTTTATAATGAGTTATTTATTTCATATTATTAAAGACATGCTTTTTTTAGAACTGATTTTTATTTTTATAAATAAAAAAAGTAAAAATTTATTAAAAAAGAATAATAAAAATTTAAAACTTTATTATTTAAATTTCCCAGTATTTGACATGTTTTTTTATCTTTAAAAATTTGACAAATTTCGCATTTCAATATAAAATAATTTATGTACATTATATTATTTTTGAGAGGAGATTTGCTAATGAATAAAATATTGCATGTTGGTGTTGATGTAGGTTCAACTACTGTAAAAATAGTAGTTTTAGATTCAGGTATGAATGTGATTTTTCAAGATTATGAACGTCATTATTCAGATACGAAAAATACTATTTGTACAGTATTACAAAATTTAGTACAAAAGTATCCAGATTATAATTACACAATTGCCTTAACAGGTTCTGGAGCAATGTCTGCAGCAAGCTTTTTGGATTTACCATTTATTCAAGAAGTTGTTTCATGCAAAAGATCAGTTGAAAGATATATTCCTCAGACAGATGTGGTTATTGAATTAGGTGGAGAAGATGCGAAAATAATTTATTTTGATAAGTTTATAGAACAGCGTATGAACGGAACTTGTGCAGGTGGAACAGGGGCATTTATAGATCAAATGGCATCTTTACTACATACAGATGCTGCTGGTTTAAATGAATTAGCAAAAAATTATAAGACAATATATCCAATTGCATCTAGATGTGGTGTTTTTGCAAAAACTGATGTTCAACCTCTTTTAAATGAGGGAGCTGCAAAAGAAGATATAGCTGTATCTATATTTCAAGCAGTTGTTAATCAAACCATAAGTGGTTTAGCTTGTGGACGTCCAATAAGAGGTAATGTTGCATTTTTAGGAGGTCCATTAAATTACTTATCAGAATTAAGAAATAGATTTATAGAAACTTTGAAATTAAAGGATGAACAAATAATAGTTCCAAAAGAAGCTCATTTATTTGTTGCAAAAGGTGCTGCACTTAATTCTATAAATAGTTCAGAAGTTACTCCTCAGAATTTATGTAGTAAAATAGAAGTATTAAAAAATTCATATGACAAAACATCCACACCACTGGCACCATTATTTTCTATTGATGCTGAATATGAAGACTTTAAAGTAAGACATAGCAAAAATACTGTAAAAAAAGAGGATATAGCCATATATAAAGGAGATTGTTATATAGGAATTGATGCAGGTTCTACTACAACAAAATTAGTGTTAATTGATAAAAACGGAAATTTATTATATTCATCATATGGAAGTAATGAAGGAAATCCATTAAATAGTGTTATAAAAATGCTAAAAGATTTATATTCAAAAATTCCATCTGATGCTAAAATTAGATATAGTGGTGTAACAGGTTATGGTGAAAAATTAATTCAAACTGCACTTAAAGTTGATTTAAATGAAATAGAAACTATAGCACATTATACAGCAGCAAAAGAATTTATGCCAAATGTTACAAGTATTGTTGACATTGGTGGACAGGACATGAAATATATTAAAATAAAAAATGGCACAATTGACAATATTATGCTTAATGAGGCTTGTTCATCTGGTTGTGGTTCATTTATTGAAACATTTGCCAAAAGCTTGAATTTATCTATTTCTGAATTTGTAGATTCTGCAATTGAAGCTAGAAATCCAGTTGATTTAGGTTCTAGATGTACTGTTTTTATGAATTCAAAAATAAAGCAAGCACAAAAAGAGGGTTATACTGTTGGCGATATTTCAGCTGGACTTTCATATTCTGTAATAAAAAATGCAATTCAAAAAGTTATGAAAATTAGAGATATGAAAACATTAGGAGATAATATTGTTGTCCAAGGTGGAACTTTTTATAATGATGCAGTTTTAAGAGCTTTTGAATTAATAGTAGGTAAAAATGTTGTAAGACCAGATATTGCAGGATTAATGGGAGCTTATGGTGTTGCATTATTAGCTAAACAACAATATGAAACTAACATGAATATGGAATATTATTCAAAAATATTAAAACTAGAGGAATTAGATAATTTAGAAATTCAAACATCACATGTCCGTTGTCAACGCTGTGAAAATCATTGCTTATTAACTATTAACAAATTTAATGATGGAAGCAGATGTATTACTGGAAATAGATGTGAAAAAGGTGAAGGAATTGAAAAAAATACAGGTGATTTACCAAATTTAGTGAAATATAAATATGAAAGAACTTTTGATTATACTCCATTAGATGCAACTGAGGCAAAACGAGGAACTATAGGTATCCCTAGAGTTTTAAATATGTATGAAGATTATCCTTTCTGGTTTACTTTCCTAACAAACTTAGGGTTTAGAGTAATTATATCAGAAAAAAGTAATAGAAAAACATATGAAAAAGGAATGGAATCCATGCCTTCTGAATCTGTGTGTTATCCTGCCAAACTTTCACACGGACATATTATTAGTTTAATTGATTCAGGAATAACAACAATTTTTTATCCTTGTGTACCATATTCAAGGAAGGAATTTGAACAATCAAATAATAAATATAATTGTCCTATTGTAACATCTTATCCAGAGGTTTTGAAAAATAATGTTGAGGAACTAAAAACTAAGAGCATAAATTTTCTTAATCCATTTCTTCCTTTTGAAGCAAAGAAATTAGCAAAAACAATTTTAGATTTACCTGAATTTTCTAGTTATAATTTTACTAAAAATGAATTAATAGAAGCAGCACAAAAAGCAGAAGAAGAATATCAAAAATATAAAAATGATATTAGAACTAAAGGTGAAGAAACAATTGAATATTTAAAAAAGAAAAATTTAAAAGGAATTGTACTTAGTGGAAGACCTTATCATATGGATCCAGAAGTAAATCATGGTATTGATACTTTAATAACAAGTTTAGGATTAGCAGTATTAACAGAAGATAGTATTTGTCATTTGACAACTGAAAGAAAACCATTACGTGTTGTAGATCAATGGACATATCACTCAAGATTATATAATGCTGCAGATTTTGTTGGTAGAACTGATAATTTAGAATTAGTACAGTTAAATTCATTTGGATGTGGTGTTGATGCAGTAACAACTGACCAGGTTGAAGAAATTCTTTCAAGTTATGGAAAAATGTATACTCTTATAAAAATTGATGAAATAAATAATTTAGGAGCTGTTAGAATCCGTATTCGTTCATTACTTGCTAGTATGAATAAACGTTTAGATGCCAAAATAGAAAAAGGCAATGGTGATTATAGTGTAAATAGAAAAATATTCACCAAAGAAATGAAAGATAAATATACTATTTTATGTCCTCAGATGGCACCAATTCATTTTGAATTATTAGAAGCAGCAGTAAGAGCTTCTGGATATAATTTGGAATTACTAAGAGAATGTACAAATCATACTGTAGAAACAGGATTAAAATATGTTAATAATGATGCTTGTTATCCTTCAATATTAGTAACTGGCCAAATGATTGAAGCTTTAGAGTCTGGAAAATATGATTTAAATAAAACAGCATTAGTTATATCACAAACTGGTGGTGGATGTAGAGCTACAAATTATATAGGATTTATTAGAAAAGCTTTAAAAGATGCAGGTTTTGAAAATATTCCAGTAATTTCATTTAATGTTGTGGGTATGGAAAAAATGCCTGGATTTAAAATTACAATACCATTAATAGAACGCTTATTAAAGATGTGTGTTTATGCAGATTTGCTTCAAAAATTGGTTACAAAAAATAGAGCATATGAGGTAAATAAAGGAGAATCTAATAAATTATTTGATGAATGGATGGAAAAATGTAAAAAATTAATTGAAAAATCAACAATGAAAGAATTTAAAAATAGTATATATGATATAGTTGAAGATTTTGAAAAAATAGAGTTAGATACATCTACTGAAAAACCAAAAGTTGGAATTGTAGGTGAAGTTCTAATTAAATATCATCCATTTGGAAATAATTTTATTGTAAATAAATTAGAACAAGATGGTGCAGAAGTAATTTTACCAGATTTTATGGGATTTATTAAATTTATTTGTACACATAAAATTACATTTAATCAATTAATTAAAACAGGAAATATTAAAGCAAGTGTATTTAAAATAGTAATTAAATTAATTGATATTTTGGAAAAAGATGAAGTTGAGGCTTTAAAAAAATCTAAAAAAGGATATTTATTACCATGTAATATTTGGGAATTAGAAGATAAGGTAAAAGATATTTTATCTATTGGAAATCAAACAGGAGAAGGTTGGTTTTTAACTGCAGAAATGATTGAATATATTGAACATGGAATACCTAATATAGTTTGTGTACAACCATTTGCATGTTTACCAAATCATGTTGTTGGTAAAGGTGTAATAAAAACCATTCGTTCTAAATTTCCTGATGCCAATATAGCACCTATAGATTATGATCCAGGTGCTAGTGAAACTAATCAAACAAATAGATTAAAATTATTTATGACTGTTGCAAAAGACAATTTAGAAATGAAAAATAAATTAAAAAAATCTACACAAGAGGAGAACTCAGGATTAGCATCAGAAATAAAATAAGAAATTCTGGAATCATGTATATATTTTTTTAATAAAAAATTAAATTTATAGATAAAGAGATCTAAGAGAATTTATTTATATATTAGTTTTAATAATAAAACACAATGAATTTTCTCTAGCAGAATTTCATTCTGCTAGGGATTTTTTATATTAAGTTTTATGCAGATAAAATAAAAAACTATACAAAAAACATATATTAAAATATATTTAAAATTAATTATATTTTGAAAGGAGAAAAAATGAAACTTGGATTTTTAGGTCCCAAAGGAACTTTTTCTTTTGAGGCAGCAAAAAAATATTTAAAAGATGGAGATTTTATAGAATACAAAACAATATCAGATATAATATTAGGAATAATAAATAATGAAATTGATGAAGGAATAGTTCCAATAGAAAATTCAATTCAAGGAGGAGTAACAGAAACTATTGATACTTTAATTGAAAATAATGAAATATTTGTAAATAGTGAATTAACATTAATAATTAGACAAAATCTTATGGGAAATAAAAAATATAATTTAAATGAAGTAAAAGAATTATATTCACATCCTCAAGCAATAGCACAATGTAGAAATTATATTGAAAAAAATTTAAAAAATGCAAAAATAAATTATGTTTCTAGTACAGCAATGGCTGCAAAAGAAATACTAAAAAAAGATTTTTGTGCATGTATTGCAAATTTAGATTGTGTTGAAGAATATGGATTAACATTATTAGATCCTGATATACAAGATAATAATTTTAATAAAACTAGATTTTGGATTTTAAGTAAAAAAGAAAATGATGTTGGAAATAAAATGTCATTAATATTTTCTACCAAAAATAAGCCAGGAGATTTATATAAAATATTGGAAATTTTTTATATAAATCAAATTAATTTAACTAAAATTGAATCTAGACCAGCCAAAACAGAACTTGGTTCTTATATTTTTTTAGTAGATTTAGAAATAAATGAAAAAATTAATAATGTTTTAAATTTATTAAAAAAAGAATGTAAATATTTAAAAAATTTAGGTAAATATTAGAATATAATTAAAAAAATGAATTAATTTATTTATACTTTAATTTTTTACAATTTACATCAAATAATTAATAAAGAAAAAATATTATTAAAAGGAGGAATATTATGATATCAAAAAATATGAAAGAATTAGTAAAAAATAATTCTGTTATAAGGGAAATGTTTGAAGAAGGAAAAAAATTAGTAAAACAATATGGAAAAGATAATGTATATGATTTTAGTTTGGGGGATCCAAGTATAGAGCCACCTTCTAATGTGGATGAAGCCATAATAGAAAGTTTAAATAATAAAAAAAGTCATGCATATATGAGTAATAGTGGATATGAAGATGTTAGAACAATTATTGCAAATTCATTAAATAGGAGATTTGAAACAAATTTTGATATGAAAAATATAATAATGTCTGTAGGTGCTGCTGGAGGCTTAAATGTAGTATTAAAATCAATAATAGACCCAGATGATGAAGTAATTGTCTTAATCCCATATTTTATGGAATATAGAAATTACATAAAGAATTATAATGGAAAAATTATTGAAGTTAAATGTGATGAAAATTTTGAACCTGATATGATAGACTTTGAAAATAAAATAACAAATAAAACAAAAGCTATTATAATAAATAATCCTAATAATCCATCTGGAATTGTATATTCAAAAAATACAATAAATAAAATAGCTGATATTTTAACAAAAAAGGAAAGTGAGTATAATAAATCAATTTATTTAATATCTGATGAACCATATAGAGAAATAGTTTATGATGGAATTGAAGTACCATATATTACTAAATACTATAATAATACTATTGTAGTGTATTCATATAGTAAAAGCCTATCTATTCCAGGTGAGAGAATAGGATATATAGTAGTTCCTACAGAAGCAGATGATTTTGAAGATTTAATAGAAGCAGTATCTATATCAACAAGGATATTAGGTTTTGTTAATGCACCTGCATTACTTCAAAGAGTTGTTGCAAAATGTGTGGATTTAACTTCAGATATTTCTGAATATAAAAGAAATAGAGATGTTTTATATAATGGTTTAATAAGTTGTGGTTATGAATGTAAAAAACCACAAGGTGCATTTTATTTATTTATGAAATCACCAATTAAAGATGAAAAAGAATTTTGTAAAATTGCAAAAAAATATAATATATTAATGGTTCCAGGAAGTTCTTTTGCATGTCCAGGATATGTTCGTTTAGCATATTGTACTGATTTAAAAATTATAGAAAATTCTATTCCTAAATTTAAAGAATTAATTGAAGAAATAAAAAAATATGAAAAATAGAAATAAAAAAATATGAAAAATAAAAATAAAAAATATGAAAAAAATAAAAATAAAAAATATAAAAAAAATAAAAAACATTGTAAATATAAATTTACAATGTTTTTTTTGGCGGAGGCGAGAAGATTCGAACTTCCGCGGCCCTTAACGAACCCTAATTGTTTAGCAAACAATCCCCTTCAGCCTCTTGGGTACGCCTCCAAATAATAAAATAAATGAGTTATATATGTTTTAAAAAACAAAAAAAGCAATGTACAAACTTGCTGTTGTACATTTACTTTTTTTCTTTAGCAAGTTTGGCGGAGAGGGTGGGATTCGAACCCACGGTAGGCTATAAACCTACGCCAATTTTCAAGACTGGTGCCATAAACCAACTCGACCACCTCTCCA
>CANPWE010000061.1 GCA_947581895.1 uncultured Clostridia bacterium
GTTTGGCGAGGCTTATCAAAAGAAGTAAAATGGACTTTAAACATAACACAAACTTTTGCTATCTCAAAGTCCATTTTGCCTTTTGATAAGTCCAAGCCAGTAAGCGTACGGAATGTTAATATATTTATCCCTTTTACATAACTATTGAATTTGACGGCTTACTGCAAAAGTATTAAACACTAACCACAAATTAAATAAACACTATTTTTTAGTTGCAATTTTAACAAAAAAATGATATATTATCAAAAGAAAATTTAACCAATAAAATACAAATAATATCATTTAACTCAAAGTATATAATTATACTTATTAAATAATCAGGAGGGAAAGTTTGTGACAAATACTGAAATTTATGAATTATTAGTAAACAAAATTCCTAAAGAAAATATTTTAAAAAACGAATCTATGAAAAAGCACACATCTTTTAAAATAGGTGGTGTTGCAGATTTTTTTGTTAAAGTAAAAGAAATTGATAAAATAAAGTATATATTAAAAATTTGCAAAGAAAATAATATTCAATTAAACATAATAGGAAATGGTACAAATCTTTTAGTGAAAGATTCAGGAATTCGTGGAATTGTTTTAAAAATAGACATGGATAATATTGAAATTGAGGATGTGAAAAATTATAATAATACTGATACTGACAGATATGTAAATATTATTGTTGGTAGTGGAGTTCTACTAGCAAAATTGGCTCAAATATTATTAAAAAATTCAATATCTGGTTTTGAATTTGCATCAGGTATACCAGGAACTATTGGAGGAGCAGTAAAAATGAATGCAGGAGCATATGGTTCAGAGTTTAAGGATATTGTTGTTGAAACTACTTGTATGAATTATAATGGTGAAATTTTTAAAATTAATAATAAACAACACAAGTTTGAATATAGAAAAAGTATTTTTCAAAATGAAGAATATATAATTTTAGAATCAAAATTACAACTTAAATATGTTGATAATATAAAAATAATAAAAGAAAAAATGGATGAATATAAAAGAAGTAGACTAGAGAAACAGCCTATAGACTTTCCAAGTGCAGGAAGCACATTTAAAAGAGGAACTGATTTTATTACTGCCAAGCTTATTGACGAATGTGGCTTAAAGGGATATAGTGTTGGTGGTGCACAAATTTCTACTAAACATGCAGGTTTTGTTATAAATACTGGAACAGCGACTGCTGAAGATGTTCTAAAACTAGTAGATATTGTAAAAAATAATGTCTTACAAAAGTTTGGAAAAAATATTGAATTAGAGATTGAAATAATAGGGGAGTAATATTTTATATAAACAGTATAATTAGTTAATTCACTAATGATACAAACAAAATGAAGAAAGGATAGAATAATGAAGGGTTTTTTAGAATGGTTTAAATCAAGTTCGAAAATGAAAAGGTGGATTTTGTTAATACTAGTAGGAGTTGTTTCAATATGTTTTGCAATAAATAAAATATTAATAACAAATAAATTAGAAACAATACAACAAATAGCAACAATTATAGGATGTTTTGTTTTTGGATTTATAGCAATTATTATTGGATTAATACATATGAATAAAAGAACACTCGAATTATTAGTAAAAGAAACAGATAAAAGAGAAGAAAAAAATTTGAAGTCACTAATTTTTAATAGAAAAGTATATAGTCAAGGACCTAAAATTGTTGTTATAGGTGGTGGAACAGGACTTAATGCAGTTTTAAAAGGATTAAAAAAATATACAGATAATTTAACTGCAATAGTTACAGTATCAGACTATGGAGAGAATTCTTCAGATTCAAGAAAAATACTTGAAACATTACCATTAGATGATATTAAAGATAGTATGGTTGCATTATCTACAAATGAGGAAGAAATGAATAGTTTATTAAATTATAAATTTGAAAATGGAAAATTGAAGTCATTATCATTTGGAGATATATATTTACTAGCAATGCAAAATATATACTGGGATTTTTCAAAGTCTGTTAAGAAATCAAGTGAAGTTTTAAATATGACTGGAAAAGTTTTACCAGTAACAATGGAAGAAATGAAAATTTGTGCAGAATTAGAAGATGGAACAGTTATAGAAAATAGAGCTGATATTCCTAAAATTGTTAATAAAAATTCTAGTAAAATTAATAGGATATTTATTAATCCTACAAACTGTAGAGTAGCCCCAGGAGTAGCTGAAGCAATTGAAGATGCTGATGCGATAATTATAGGACCAGGAAATTTATATACAAATGTTATACCAAACTTATTAGTAAAGGGTGTTACAAGGGCTATAAAGAATTGTAAAGGTTTCAAGATTTATATAAGTAATATAATGACAGAACCAGGACAAACAGATAATTATTCTTTATCAGACCATATTAAAGCCATTATTGATCATGCTGGTGAAGGTATATTTGATTATTGTATATATGATACAGGAGAAGTAGTTCCAGAAGTAATCAGAAAATATAATATGGAAGGTAGTGAATTAGTAGAACAAGATATTGCAAAGGCAAAGGAAATGGGAATGCATTTATTAAAAAGGGATTTAGCAACTGTAGATGATGATAAAATAAGACATAGCCCTGATTCTATTGCTGCCTCAATTATTGAATTAATTTGTGAGGATTTAAAATTCAAAGATATGCAAAATAATCCTGAATATATGATTTTAAATAATAAATTAAAATTTAAGAAAAAGAAAATAAAAGAAAAAAAGAAACATAAGATAGGAAAATTAAATAATATAGATAAAAAGAGTAAATTTTCTAATAAATATGAAGAAAGAATTAATTCAATAAGAGAAAGTGAAGAAAAAATAAAAAAGAAAAGTAAAAGTGCAAATGCTAATAATCAAATATTAGGAAAAAATAATGTTGAAGCAAAGAAAACAAGAGCTACAAATAATGCTAAAAAAAATAAGTAGTAATATCGAAAAAATTTATAAGTAAATAATTAAAAAAAGTAGTAATATAAAAAATCTACAAGTAAATAATTTAAAAAAGTAGTAATGAAAAAAAGTCTATAAATAGATAATTAAAAAAATTTATATGAAAAATAATTATAAAAAATAAGTGATACAAAACTCTTGATAATAAAAATTATCAAGAGTTAAAATATATAATAAAATATTAATCTATGGAGGAGTTGTAAATGGAAAGTTTATATTTATTATATGGGCAAGAATCATATTTATTAAATGATACAGTAAAAAAAATAAAAAAATCTTTTGATAAATTGATTGAAGGAATTAATTTTATAAAAATAGATGAAAGTAATGTAAATGAATTAATATCAAATATTGAAACTCCTTGCTTTGGATTTGACAAAAAACTTATAATTGTAAAAAATTCAGGATTATTAAGAAAAGAGGGAAAAAAGAAAAATTCTAGTGTATTGAATTTAATAGATAGTGTATCAGAATATATAGTAGAAAATATTGAAACAATTAAACAAGATAATATAATAGTTTTTATAGAACAGGAAGTAGAAAAAAATAAATTATTTAAAACTATAGATGAATATGGAAAAGTGTTTAATTTTGAACCAGAAAAATTACCTAATTTAATTAAACGAATTAAAGGCATAAGTATGGCATATAAAGTGGAGATATCAGATTATAATGCACAATATTTGGTTGAATGTTGTGGAACAAGTCTTCAGGATATTATAAATGAGTTAAGAAAGTTAATAGAGTATGTGGGAGAAAATGGAACAATTGAAAAACAAGATATTGATATTCTTGTAACAAAACAAATTGATAGTGTGATTTTTGATTTAACAGATAACTTAGGTAAGAAAAATATAAAAAAAGCGATGGAGGTTTTTTATAATTTAATATATCAGAAAGAACCTGTCCAAAAAATTCTTATTACATTATATAATCATTTCAAAAAATTGTATATTACTAAAATTGCTTTAAGATGTAATGAAAATATTACTGAAGCATTGAAATTAAAGCCTAATCAGACTTTTTTAGTGTCAAAATATAGTACTCAAGCTGGCTATTTTAGTGAAATAGAATTAAGAAAAATTTTGGAGGAATTTTCAAATTTAGATTATAATTATAAAAATGGAGTAATTGATTTAAATGTGGGAATAGAGTCTATACTTTGTAGATATTGTTAAAATTAGAATATGTGTACAAAAATTAGAAAAAGTGTTGACAAATGCCACAAAATAGTGTATTATATTTTGGTATAAAAAAGAAGAAGCAATCCACTTCTCACCTTATCGAATAGAGAAAGGTTAATAAATATTGTAATTCTTGTATTTATTTTAAAAATATGTATAAGAACTTTATTTAGAAGGTGGGTTGGCTTATAAAGTCAATCATTTTTATTTTTAGGAGGTGTTTTATTATAAAACAAGAATTACCAATTAATGAACAAATAAGAGCAAAAGAAGTTCAATTAATCGATGATCAAGGTGAAAAAAGAGGAACAATCTCTTTAAATGAAGCATTAGATATTGCTTATGAAAAAAAATTAGATTTAGTTCTAGTAGCACCTAATAGTGAGCCACCAGTTTGCAAAATAATGAATTATGGAAAATATAAATTTGAGCAAGCTAAAAAAGAAAAAGAGGCAAGAAAAAAACAAAAGACTTTTGAGGTTAAGGAAATTAGAATTACACCTAATATAGAACAACATGATTTTGAATTCAAAGCTAAAAATACTAGAAAGTTTATTGAAGATGGAAACAAGGTTAAAATAACTGTTAGATTTAGAGGTAGAGAATTGAATTATCTAAAATTAGGGGAAGAAGCATTAAATAAATTTATAGAAAATTTATCTGATATTGCGACTCCTGAAAGAAAACCAGTATTAGAAGGTAAAAATTTATTTATAATCTTAGCTAAAAAAGCTGACAAATAATTATATTTTAGAGAGGAGAGAATGGCTATGCCAAAACTAAAAACAAATCAAGCAGCTAAAAAAAGATATTCTTATACAGCAACAGGAAAGGTAAAAAGAACAAAAGCAAATAGAAGACATCGTTTAGCTACTAAAACAAAAAGACAAAAAACAAATGGTAAAATTATGAATGCTTATGCTGATAAAACATGTGAATCAGGAATTAAGAAATTATTACCATATGGTAATTAATATCACATTTACTTATAACTTAATATAATTAGTTATTTAAAGGTTATTTGCTATTAATAAAAATTAAAAAATATAAAACCTAGTTATATTTAAATATAAAATTTAAATTATTAATTAAGTAAATAATTTCAATGAAAATAAAAAAAGATAGGAGTGAAATATAAATGGCAAGAGTAAAGACAGCAATAATTACTCGTAAAAAACATAAAAAAATATTAAAAAGAGCAAAGGGATATTATGGTGCAAAACACTATAGATTTAGAAATGCTAAACAAGCAGTTATGAAATCAGGTGCATATGCATATGTAGGAAGAAAAGATAAAAAGAGTAATTTTAGAAAATTATGGATAGCTAGAATTAATGCTGCTGCTAGACAAAATGGTTTAACATATAGCAAAATGATAGCTGGATTAAAAAAAGCTAATGTTGTAGTTAATAGAAAAATGTTAGCTGAATTAGCTGTAAATGATAGTGAAGCATTTGCACAAGTTGCTGAAATAGCAAAAAATGCATAATTAAAATATGAAAGTATAAAAATAATGCAATAAAATATATACAGTAAAATAATACAGTAAAATAATACAATGAAATAATACAACTAAATAAGCAATAACATAATAAAATATAATAATAAAAAAATAGTACAATTAAGAATATATTAAAATTATTGTTCTTAATTGTACTATTTTTATTATAATATATAGTTAAATTAAAGAAGTAATTTCATTTTGCATTCTAGCCATATAATAATTAATATCAAAATATGTAACCTCATGTGGTAAATTTGCTTTAATATCTCTTAATAATGCACCTTTCATAAAATGTAAGGTATTACAAATTTCTTTTTCATATTGAGTATGTACATATTTTTCTAAATCAATGTGCATTCCATCTTTATAACAATCTAATAAATGTCTTTCTATTGTAGTAGAAGTCAATCCTCTTAAATTTGCTATTTCTGTAATACTTTTTCCAGAAATATATAAATTATATGTTGTTATTTTTGTAGGTTCTTTTTCTGATTTTTTTTCTTTAGGTAGCTTAATTTTTTTAGTATCATTAATAACAGTAATAGATTTTTTTTGTATATTGTGTTCTTCTACATATTTATGGATTTCATATAAAAAATATTTTCCATAATTATCAGCCTTATATTTACCAACACCAGAAACATTGTATAATTCATCAATAGTAGTAGGGTATAACATACACATTTGTATTAAAGTAGAGTCAGCAAATACTATAAATGGTGGAACATTAAGTTCTGATGCTAAATTACGTCTTATTGTAGATAAAATATTGAAAAGTTCAATATCATAATCAACTGTTATAGTTGTATCTTTAACCTTTTCGATTTTCCTTTTTATGAAAACCTTTTTATCTTTAAATAACACATCAGCACAACTAGGTGATAATTTTAAAATTGGGTATTTATCTCCAACACAATTAATATAATTTTCTGAAACTAGAAAAGAAATTAATTCTTTTATTGTTTCCTTGGAATAGTCACTCATTATTCCATATGTAGATAGAGTATCAAATTTAAAAGATTTTATTTTACTACTTTTAGAACCTTTTAAAACATCTGTAACAAGACCAATTCCAAAACGTTCTTTCATTCTTTTTATACAAGACATTATTTTTTTGGAATCTGTTGTTATATCAGTAGATTCAATATCACTATTACAATTACTACAATTATTGCAACTTGTATAATCTGTAACTTCTCCAAAATATTCTAAAATATATTTACGCAAACATTTATCTGTATTGCAATAATCAACCATATCATTCAATTTTTGATATTCTACTAATTTTGTACTATTAGAATTACTTTGTTCAATCAAAAATTTATTTGAAACAATATCAGATCTATTAAACAATAAAATACATTCTGCATTTGCACCATCACGTCCACCACGACCTGCTTCTTGATAATAGCTTTCTAAATCTTTTGGCATATTATAGTGAATTACATATCTGATATTAGATTTATCAATACCCATTCCAAAAGCATTTGTGGCAACCATTATAGATGTTTTATCAAATACGAAATCATTTTGATTTGATTCTCTTGCAGTATCTGTCATTCCAGCATGATATTTTGAAACTGCAAATCCTTTTTTACTAAGTTCATCATATAATCCATCAACATTTTTTCTTGATAAACAGTATATTATTCCAGATAAATCCTTATGTTCATTCAAATAATCAAATAAAAATTTCTTTTTATCACTAGGAGATTCTACACCAAAATAAAGATTTTTTCTATCAAACCCAGTTGTTAGTGTAAATGGATTTGATAATTTTAATAAATTGATAATATCATTTTTAACAAGTTCTGTAGCAGTAGCTGTAAAGGCTACAACTACTGGTCTATTTTTTAAGTTAGAAATAATATTGGAAATTTCTGTATAACTTGGTCTAAAATCATGACCCCATTGTGATACACAATGAGCTTCATCTATGGCGAACATGGAGATATTCATAGTATTTAATAAACCAATAAAATTATCTGAGCTTAATCTTTCTGGTGCAACATATATTATTTTATACATTCCTAATTTGGCATTTTCTAATGCTTGAAAGTATTCTTGAGTTGTTAGTGAACTATTAATATATGTTGCTGAAATTCCATTTTGAATAAGTGAGTCGACTTGGTCTTTCATTAATGAAATTAATGGAGAAATTACTATTGTTGTTCCGTTCAAAGGTTAGTGCAGGTATTTGATAACATATTGATTTCCCAGCCCCTGTAGGCATTATCCCTAAACAGTCTTCTTTATTTAATATATGAGATATGATTTCTTCTTGTCCTTTTCTAAAGTCATCATAGCCAAAGTATTTTTTTAGTAATTGTTTTGCAATATTTATCATAATTCATCTTCTTTCTATTTTAATGTTTTTTATATTATTCACTTATTATTGTTTTGTCAATGGGGGATTTTTAGAGCCGTGTTTTGTGTGAGAAAATTTGGAAAAGATATTAATTGTTAGCATAAGTTTGGGTTAAAAAAATATATGAATAAATGATATCATAGAAATTATGAAAATTCAATGTTTTTTGTGTGAATTTCAAAAAAATAGTTACTGTTTAATAGTTTTGCAATAAGCCGTCAAATTCAATAGTTATGTAAAAGGGATAAATATATTAACATTCCGTACGCT
>CANPWE010000062.1 GCA_947581895.1 uncultured Clostridia bacterium
TAGCCGGTCCCCACTTAAGCCACATTTTCAAAATAATATATGTCAACAGCCATACTTATCTTGGATTTTTTGACGGTTTCCTGCAAAAGCATTACATAACTATTGAATTTGACTACTCTACAGAAGTGGGGTTTTTGAATAGTGTGAAATAGTAATAGTAAAAGTGAAAATATTTGTTAAATATATTGACAAAGAACATTTGTTCTTGTATAATTAATGTATGCAAGAAATTTTGTATAGATTAGGTGGTATTTAAGATAAATTATAATTTATAATTTATAAATTAGCTAAAGGATTACTATCAACAGCATTACGAACCTGTTCATTAGCTACATGTGTATAAATTTCTGTAGTAGAGATACTTTCATGACCTAAAAGTTCTTGTAAAGCTCTAATATCAACATTACCATATTGATACATTAATGTAGCAGCAGTGTGTCTAAGTTTGTGAACAGAATATTTATTAGTATCTAATCCTGCTCTATATAGTTCTTGTTTAACAATATATTGAACTGTTCTATTACTAATACGTTCTTTTCTTTCACTTAAAAATAAAGCATCACGAGAATCACTTTTTACACTATCTCTTGGTCGTACTGATAAATAAGTATTAATAGCATTCATACATGCTTTATTTAAATAAATAGTACGTTCTTTATTTCCTTTACCAATAACATTCATTTTACAATCATTAAAATTGATATCTTTAATATTTATACCAACTAATTCAGATAAACGCATACCACAATTTAAAAATAAAGTTATAATAGCAAAATCTCTTTCTTTATTTCTATCATCAATATTAGATGCTGTTTCTAATAGTTTTTTACTATCATCTAGTGATAAATATTTAGGAACACGTTTATCTTGTTTTGGTGTTTCAAGGTTTTGAGCTGGATTTTTTTCTATTAAACCTGCTTTATTAGATAGATAATTAAAAAATACACGTATACTTGCAGTTTTCCTAGCACGGGTTGCAGCTTTGCTCTGAAAATTATTTTTTAAATAAAATAGATATGCATGTATATCTTCAAGAGTTATTTTAGAAATTATATTTATATCCATATTGTGTATATCTATTTCTTTAAAGTCTTTTTTATCTGTTAGTTTAAAATGTATGAGGATGAATTTTAAGAAGTTATTTAAGTCATAGTTATATTCTTTTATAGTATTAGGAGATTTATTTAAAATAGTTGCAGTATAATCTAAAAATGAGTTTAAAAAAAATGGATTTCCATCAGTATTAATCATATAATCATTCCCTTCAATATTAGTTATATTATGATATTTTAGATGTTTTAATTTTATCATTGATTCATTAAAAGTCAATATTGACTTTTAATATAGAAATGGTAAAATATATATAGTTGTATAATTTATTTAAATTGAAAAAATAAATATTGAATTATATATAATGGTTATTGTAAATTAAGAAAGGATAACTTAATATGGGAAAAGGGGATTATATTATAAAACAATTAAAAGAAAAATTTGATTTAAAAAAGAATAGTGAACATGGTTTATATTCACTAGTTTTTCCAAAGGATAAAATAACAAAATTAGAAGATGGTTTATTTTCAGATACAACAGAGATTAAAAATAAGGCATTACAAGAAGTATATATACCAGATACAATACAATCTATTGGAAATAAATGTTTCATAAATTGTAGTAATTTGGAAAAAATATCTATTTCAGATAGTGTGACTAATATAGGAGATTCATGTTTTAGAAATTGTAAAAAATTAAAAAAAGTTAAATTACCTAGTAATATACAAGTATTACAAAAGTTTTTATTTAGTTGGTGTAATAATTTAAGTACCTTAAATATACCTGAAGGTGTAACAACTATAGAAGATGGCTGTTTTATGAATTGTACAAATTTAGAAAAAATTGATCTTCCAACAACAGTTTCAAAAATAGGAGAATATGTATTTTCACAATGTACATCTTTAAAAAGATTTTCTTTTAATGATAATATAGAATCTGTAAGTAGTGAATTATTTTCAGATTGCCAAAATTTAGAAGAAGTAATATTACCATTAAGATTAAATATGATAGGAAAAAGAGCTTTTTCAGGATGTTATAATTTAAGAAATATAAAATTGCCTGATAAATTAACAACAATAGAAGAAGAAGCATTTAGAGAGTGTGAATCTTTAACTGATATTATTATACCTAGCTCTGTAACTCAAATAGGAGCTGAAGCTTTTAGTGATTGTAGTAATTTGGAAAATATTACAATAAAACCTAAAACATCAAAATTAAAAGATAAATTAGTTATTCAAGATGAAGCTTTTAATGGTTGTTGTAATGTTAAATCATTAAATCTTCCAAATGGAGCTTTAGATAATTTACAAGCATTTGATTTCAGTAATATGCCTAAATTAAAGTCTGTTACATATGATAATAAAAATATATTAAATTTATCTCAAAGTGAAACTTTTAGTGATTTATTATATAATGGCAAATTGTTTTATATAGAATATATTAATCAATCTGGTGAAACTGTATCTAAAGTATTAGAAGATATTAATTCTCAAAAACGTGATATAAGGTCAATTGATATAACAAGACAATTTAATATGTTATGTAATCATAAAATTTTTCAAGAAAATTTTAGTGTAGATACAAATAACAGCATTTTATGCTTAAATATGCTTAGTGTTCTTAATTATGAAACATGTGCAAAACTATTAAATTTATTAGAACAAAAGAAAATCAATAATGAAGCTATGGTAGAAGTTGGAACAAAAAAATCATTATTTACAAAAATAAGAGAGTTTATTTTTAAACATAATCACAAAAAAAAGAATAATCAAAATACAGAAGAACATTATATTCAAAATGTAAGTGCAGTTGAAGTATTGGAAACATTATTTAGTTCACCTAAAATATTAAACCAAGAAAATACAAATAATTATATAAAGTTTTTTAATGATAATATAAATGAAATTATAAATTTAACTGATATAGAAGAACTTGAAAATTTAGCTAAGGTTCAAAAAAGTTTTCAAGTTCTAGTACGAAATCCAATGATGAAAAGAAAAATTCAAATGGGTAAATTAACATTACAGGAAGTATTACAAAATAAAAATTTATATGGTTATGATAATAATGATGAAGAATTTTATGATATTACAGTAAAAAGTGGTGAAATAGGAAATTCAGAAATAATTAAGAATAATTCACAAAAGGAAAATATTGATTTTCAAAAATAATTAATATAATTACTTTTGGTTTGAAAAATTAATTAAATAATTTTTCAAACCAAAGTTTTGTATTAAGTAATAATTCATCTAAAGAATAATCACTTTCATTTCTAAAGTATTTTAATATTTCCATCAAAAGTCCATTCAAAAAAAATGAAATATTAAGTTCTAAATATTTATCTGTACAACTATCTTTTAGAGCAGTATAAATTTTTTGATCAGCAATATTTTTTAGTTTTTCTATAAATAAAAGAGATTCATTTGCTGATAATAGTAGTTTATATGTTTTTTCATTATCCTTTAAGCATTGTATAATATTCTCAAAATAATTTTGGATATCTTTTTTAGAATATAATTTTAAATCATCACTACATAATAATTCGATTGTTTGTAGTTCATAGTCATGAGCAACATCATAAATATTATCATAATGAGTATAAAATGTACTTCTTGTTATTTCAGCTCTTTTAACTAATTCTGTAACAGTTATTTTATCTAATTGTTTTTTTTCATGGATTAATTCTGCAAATGTTTTCTTTATAATATTTCTAGTTTTTATAGAAGAAGAATTTAGACATTGTACTTTCATAATCTATTCCTTTCTTTTAAAAAATTAATATATAAAGTATTATAACACAGTATTACCAAAATAAAAATACAATTTTAGCAAAAGTGTCTAAATTTGGACACTTTTGCTATAAGTATACTTCCTTTAGCAAAATAATGAGAGTATAATATAAAACAAATTTAAATGGAAAGGAAGGATTCTTTTGAAAAAAATTACTGATTTTATAATAAATAAAAGACATTTTATTTTACTTTTATTTATTATTTTCACAATAGTTTCGGCTATAGTATCTACTAAAGTAAAAACAAATTATGATATGGCTGAATATTTACCAGATACATCAGAAACAAGAATTGGAATGGACATTATGGAAACTGAGTTTTCAGGAACAGAAACCAGTACATTGAATATAATGTTTGAGAATTTATCCAATGAAGAGAAATTACAAGTGAAAGATTATTTAGAAACAATTGATGGTGTAGAAAGTATAGGTTATGATGGTACAGAAGATTATAACAAAGATAAATATACATTATATGTTATAACTGTAGATGACAAATCAGATTCAAAAAAAGCTAGTGATGTATATAATCAAATAACAGAAAAATATAAAGATTATACTATTTATACAAGTGGAGATATATCAGAGTCTAATACACCTGTATTACCAATATGGATTATTGCATTGGCTATTTTATGTGCATTAATAATTTTAATTATAATGTGTGAATCTTATGTAGAACCATTCTTATTTTTAATAACTATATTAATGGCAATATTGTTAAATAAAGGAACAAATATTATATTTGGTACAGTATCTAATATTACTAATTCTATATCAGCAATATTGCAATTAGCATTATCAATGGATTATTCAATTATGCTGATGAATAGATATGATCAAGAAAAGAAAACACAAAAAGATACTGTAACAGCAATGAAAAATGCTTTATACCATGCTTTTCAAGCTATTTCAAGTAGCTCTATTACTACAATAGTAGGATTATTAGCTTTAGTATTTATGAGTTTTAAAATCGGAAAAGATTTAGGTTTTGTTTTAGCAAAAGGTGTATTATTTAGTTTAATTTGTATTTTCTTTGTACTTCCAGCTTTAGTATTAATGTTTGATAAATGGATTACAAAAACAAAAAAGAAAAGCCCAAATATTAGACTAGATAAATTAGGTAAATTTAGCTATAAAATTAGATTTATTTCAATACCTTTATTTATTATAATATTAATTACAAGTTTTATGTTAAAAGGAAATTTAGGTATTGATTATACAGATTCACAAAAAGATAAAATATCTGAAGTGTTTACAGAAAATAATCAAATGGCTATTATTTATAAAAATGATCAAGAAGATAAAATTGTAAGATATTTAGAACAGCTAGAAAATGAAGAAAAGGTAAATGAAGTATTAGCATATGGAAATACAATAGGTGAAAAACTTACATATGATGAATTAAATAATAGATTAAATGAATTAGGCTCAGATGTAACTATAGATAATTATTTATTAAAAATTTTGTATTATGATTATTATAATACTAATAATGATAATAAACTTACTTTTGAAGAATTTGTAAATTTTATTGAAGAAGAAGCATATAACAATGAAAAATTAAGTAATGAGATAAATGAGGAAACAAAATATAATGTTTCAAGACTAAAAAATTTTATAACAGTTGATTCTATAAATCAAAAAAGAACATCAAGTGATATAGCGAATATACTTGAAATAGATAAAAATAAAATAGATGATATGCTTATTTATTATTTATCTAAAAATAGTGATATTCAAATTAGTATAAATGATTTTATTACATTTATGAATAATGAAGTTCTAAAAAATGAAAAATATGCTAATAAAATTGATTCATATGCAAAATCTAATTTAGATACTTTATCTAAATTTGTTAATAAACAAAATATACAAACAAAAATGACAAGTAGTCAAATGGCAGAGCTTTTTGGAATAGATAGTAATACAATGAAAGAATTATATAAATATTATATAAGTGTAAATGATATTAATATAAAAATGACAATACAAGAATTTTCAAATTTTGTATTAAATAATGTATTAACAGATAAAAATTATTCAAATAGTTTTGATGAAACTACTATACAAAACATAAAGATGTTATCTACATTTAGTGATACAAATATAATTAATAAAGAAATGGATAGTAAAACTATATCAAATTTATTAGGTATAGATGAAGCACAAGTAAATCAAATATTAATTTTGAAATATGGTAAAATTGATAATGGAAATAGTTTAAGTATATCTGAATTTATAAATGATGTAGTTTCAATTAAAAATAATACACATTATTTAGATGGTATAGATATAAGTAGATTGGAAAATGTTTCTATATTTGCTTTAAATCAAAATAATATTAATACAACAAAAATGGATAAACAAAATCTTAGCAAAATTTTTGGTAATTTTGGAGAAAATTTTGTAGAGAACATATATTTGTTTGCTAAAATACCACAAGAAACTACTATGACACCACAGGAATTTATTGATTTAATATTAACTAATTATACAAACTATATAAACAATAATTCAGAAGCGGATAATAATTCTTTATATAATATTTTAGATCAAGATTCATTAAAAAACTTACAATTATTAAAAATGATAATAGATGATAGTGTTTCTAATAATAAAACAAAATATACTGCATCAGAATTATCAAAATTATTAAATATAGATCAAGGTCAGATATATCAATTATATTGTTTAATTGATTATAGTACAAATAATATAAGTAATTGGAAAACAACACCAAAAGAATTTGTAAATTTAATATTAGATAATAGTAATAATGAAAATATAAAAAATAACATAAATGAAGATACAATGAATAAATTACAGTTATTATCTAGTATAATGACAAGTAGTTTAAATAAAACAAGTTATTCTTATACACAACTTGCACAAGTTATAGGATTAGATAGTAATTCAATAAAAAATATATATATTTTATATATATCAAATAATAATACTACTAAAATGAATCCACAAGAGTTTGTAAATTTTGTTCTTATACATAAAAATGATAAAGCACTTTCAGGAAGAATAGAATCAAATACAATAAATAATTTAACTTTAGTTCAATCAGTTATGAATGGAGTTATGTCTAATAAACAATATAATAGTACAGAGCTTTCTTCTTTATTAAATATTAATGTAGAAAATTTAAAATTAATATATGGATTATATAATTATACATATATAAATACTAATCCAACAATATCATTAAAAGAATGTACAAATTTTTTATTAAATTATGTTATAACAAATAGTGAATATGCTAATAATTTTGATGATGATCAGATTTCTAAACTAAATATAATTAATAGTGTAATGGAAAATAGTTTAAATAATACTGAATATACAGCTGATGAAATTTTTGCAATTATTAATAATTTAACAGATAGTATAGATAAAAATACAGTTAAAGTTCTTTATACTTATTATGGAAGTAGTAAACAATATGATGATACATGGAAATTAACTGTAGAAGAATTTGTTACATTTTTAAATGAAAATATTTTAAAAGATGAAAGATTTAAAAATTTTATTGATGATGATATGAAAAATAATATAATAGATGCTAAAGCAAAAATAATGTCTGCAAAAGAATTAATAGTAGGAGATAATTATTCAAGAATTGTTTTAAATACTAAATTTAATACAGAAACAAAAGAAACATTTGATTTTATTCAAAAAGTAAAAGATATGTTAAGTGAAGATATAGATGATGTTTATGTAATAGGAAATTCACCAATGGCATATGAAATGAGTAAAACATTTAATGATGAATTAAATTTTATAACTATTATAACAATGATAGCAATATTTATAGTAGTTATAGTAACATTTAAATCAATAATTATACCAATAATTTTAGTATTGATAATACAGTGTGCTGTTTATTTAACAATGGGAATATTATCATTTACTGGAGAAAATGTTTATTTTATATCTATACTTATTGTTCAAAGTATTTTAATGGGTGCAACTATAGATTATGCTATATTATATACATCGTATTATATTGAACATAGAAAAAAAGAAGGAATAAAAGAAGCGGTTATAGATTCATATAATAAATCAATACATA
>CANPWE010000063.1 GCA_947581895.1 uncultured Clostridia bacterium
ATTTATCCCTTTTACATAACTATTGAATTTGACTACTCTACAAAGTTTGGTTATGTGAGAAGTGTTAAATAGTAACTTTATTACTAACAATAGTTAATATTATAACATTTTATGGAAAATAAACGTAATAACTATATAACAAAATTGTAATAATTTTTTTTGAAAAAATCTTTGCCTAGAGCCAACTGGGTTATAAATTATTAAAATAAAAAAACCATAATATGGTGCAAATGCAACAAAAAATCGAAAAAATTTAATGTATAATAAGCTCATCAAATGAAAGAAATATAAAACAAAAAACTTACAAAGAAAGGGATGTATGTAAGAATGCAGGTTATAAAAAGAGATGGTAGATTAGTAGAATTTAATAAGGAAAGAATAGTTAAAGCTATAACATTAGCAATGGCACAAACTCAAGGTGGAGTAGATGTTGAATTGGCAAATAAGGTAGCAAATACTGTTGAAAAACAATTAGAAGATAAAAATCAAGCTACAGTTTATGAAATTCAAGATTTAATTGAAAAAAAATTAATGACAACATCAAGAAAAGAGGTAGCACAAAGTTATATAACATATAGATATAATAGAGATGTTGCAAGAAAATCTAAAACAAAAGAAATCTTTTTAGATATTATAGGAGCGAAAGCTAATGATATTACAAGGGAAAATGCTAATATGAATGCTGATACACCAGCAGGAATGATGATGAAATTTGCATCTGAAACAACAAAACCATTTGTTGATGATTTTCTATTTTCAGAAGAATCAAGAAAAGCTGTTAAAGATGGATATATACATGTTCATGATAAAGATTATTATCCTACTAAATCATTAACTTGTTTACAACATCCATTAGATAGAATTTTAAAAAATGGTTTTAAAGCTGGACATGGTGCATCTAGACCAGCTAAAAGAATTGAAACAGCAAGTATTTTAGGATGTATTTCTATGGAAACAGTTCAAAATGAAATGCATGGTGGACAAGCTATTCCAGCTTTTGACTATTATTTAGCACCATATGTAAAAATGACATTTGTTGAAGAAATAAAAAAAATAGAACAACTTACTGGAAATGATTTATCAAAATATTATAATTATGAAGTTGAAGATTATATCAAAAAAGATTTAGATGGCTTAAAAGGTGAAGAAAGAAACATACAATTTGCTATAAATAATACAGTTTCAAGAGTTCATCAATCAATGGAAGCTTTTATACATAATATGAATACTATACATTCAAGAGGTGGAAACCAAGTTGTATTTAGCTCAATTAATTATGGAACAGATACTTCACCAGAAGGTAGATGTATTATAAGAGAAATTCTTCTTTCTACAGAAAGAGGTGTAGGAAATAATGAAACCCCAATTTTCCCAATTCAAATTTGGAAGAAAAAACGTGGAGTTAACTATTTACCTGAAGATAAAAATTATGATTTATATAAATTAGCTTGTAGAGTAACAGCAAAAAGATTTTTCCCTAATTTCATAAACTTAGATGCTACATTTAATCAACATGAAAAATGGGATGCAAAAGACCCTGAAAGATTTAAATATGAATGTGCAACAATGGGATGTAGAACTAGAGTTTTTGAAAATAGACATGGTGAAAAAACATCTATAGCAAGAGGAAATTTATCTTTTACAACATTGAATCTTCCAAAATTAGCTATAGAATCAGCATATGAAGCACAAGAAAAAACAGGATGTAAATTTGATTTAGGTAGAGGTTCAGAAGAATTTATGACAGCAACATATAAAAAGACTGTTAAAAAAATATTTATGAATAAATTAGAAGAATATGCAGGTATTGTAGCTCGTCAATTATATGATAGATATAAATTTCAAAGTACTGCTATTGCAAAACAATTTCCATTATTAATGGCAGGAATGTGGGAAGGTAGTGAAAAATTAGCTCCAAATGATGTTGTTGAACCTGTATTAAAACAAGGAACTTTGGGAATAGGATTTATAGGTTTAGCAGAGGCTTTAACAGTATTAACAGGAAAACATCATGCTGAATCTGAAGATTCACAAAAATTAGGAATTGAAATTATAACTGAATTAAGAGATATGGTTAAAGAATTTGCTGATAGATATGATTTGAATTTTAGTGTTCTTGCAACACCAGCTGAAGGTTTATCTGGAAGATTTACTAAATTAGATAGAAAACAATATGGAACAATTTTAGGTGTTACAGATAGAGATTATTACACAAATAGTAATCATGTTCCTGTTTGGTATAAATGTACAGCAGAGCAAAAAGCTAAAATTGAAGCACCATATCATGATTTAACAAGAGGTGGACATATATTCTACATCGAATTAGATGGAGATGCAACACATAACCCTGAAACTGTAGAAGGTGTTGTTGATTTATTAGATAAATATAATATGGGTTATGGTAGTGTAAATCATACAAGGTCTAGATGTATGGATTGTGGTTTTGAAAATGCTGATTCTGATTTAGATAGATGTCCAATTTGCGGAAGCACTAATATTGATACTATACAAAGAATTACAGGATATTTAGTTGGAACAACTTCTCGTTGGAATCAAGGTAAACTAAGTGAATTAAAAGATAGAGTTACTCATATTGATGGTCAATGTGAAGTTAAAGGTGCTAAATAGATTAATTTGTAGTTTTAATATACATAAAATTTAAAAATGGAATGGAGGTTATTTCTCTATTCCGTTTCTAATTAAAATACACATAAGTTGAAAGAAGGTAATATTATATGAAGATGGCAGGATTTTATGATGAAAGTATATCAAATGGATTAGGTTGGAGAGCTGTATTGTTTGTAAGTGGTTGTCCTCATAATTGTCCTGGATGTCAAAATAAAATGGCACAAAGTTTTGATTATGGTGAAGAATTTGATAAACAAAAAATAATAAATAAAATTTGTGATAACTCAATATTAAAAGGAATTACAATTAGTGGAGGAGAGCCACTTTGCAAGGAAAATGTTAAAGAAGTAGTAGAATTCATTAAAGATGTAAAAAAAGTAAGACCTAATTTTAATGTTTGGTGTTATAGTGGATATACAATTGAAGAACTAAAAAATAGAAATGATGAAATTACTAATCAAGCATTAAAAGAAATTGATGTATTAGTAGATGGAAGATTTGTACAAGAAAAAAAAGATCCTACATTAAAGTTTAGGGGATCTTCTAATCAAAGAATTCTTGATGTTCAAAAATGTATTAATGAAAATAAAATTGTTCAAATTGCTTTATAGGTTATTATGTTCTTTTTTTTGTTATATATTTATTATTAGTAAGTGAAAATGGAGGTAAGTTTATTTTGAAAGTTATAAAAAGAGATGGTAGAGCTGTTGAATATGATAACGAAAAAATTTGTATTGCAATAGAAAAGGCCAATAAAGAAGTTACTGAAAATAAAAGAGCTACTAAAAAAGAGATTAAACAAATTACTGAATATATTGAAACTTTAGATAAAAAAAGAATTTTAGTTGAAGATATTCAAGATATTATAGAACAAAAATTAATGGAATTAGGAAAATATGAATTAGCAAAAAAATATATAGTATATAGATATACAAGAGCTTTAGTAAGAAAGCAAAATACAACAGATGAGTCTATATTAGGGTTGATTAAAGATATGAATAATGTTTTAGATTCAGGAAATAATTCTCCTGTAGTAGCTTCTGTACAAAGAGATTTAATAGCTGGTGAGGTTTCAAAAGATTTAACCAAAAGAATTTTATTACCAGAAAAAATAAACAAGGCACATGAAGAAGGAATTTTACATTTTCATGATACTGAATATTTTTTACAACCAATAATTAATTCATGTTTAGTAAATATAGAAGATATGCTTGATAATGGAACAATTATTAATAATAATAAATTAGAACAACCACAAAGTTTTCAAATGGCATGTGTTATTATTACTCAAATAATTATGGAAATTGCCAATAGTCAATATGGTAAACAATATATTAATGTAAAATATTTAGGAAAATATTTAAGAAAAAGTTATGAAAAAATAAAATTAGAATTATCTGAGTTAAAAGAAAGTAAATTAATAGAACAAATTGCACAAACAATTTTAAAAAAGGAACTTTCAGAAGGAATTAAAACTATTCAATATAGAATAAATAGTTTAATAAGTACATATGGAAAAACACCAGTTGTAACTTTGATTTTGGAACTTGATAGTGAAGATGAATATTATCAAGAAAATATTATGATAATAACAGAAATATTGAATCAAAGATTAGAAATTCTTAAAACAATCAATGAGAAAAATCAAAAACTTCCAGAATTAATATGTAAATTTGAAAATGCAAATACAGATATGTTATTAAATTTATTTGAATTAGCACAAAGTTGTAATTGTATTATAAGTTCAGAAAATGCACCAGAATATAAGTATGAAGGTCATTTTAACCAGGGTGTTGTAAGTATAAATTTGCCACAAATTGCATTAGAAATAAAGGAAAATGAAGATGAGTTTTGGAATTTATTAGATGATAGATTAGAAATTTGTTATGAAGCATTAATGTGTAGGCATTATGCATTATTAGGGACAATTACAGATGTTAGTCCAATACATTGGCAAAATGGTGCAATATCAAGATTACAGTCAGGGGAAAAAATAGATAAATTACTAAAAGATGGGTATTCGTGTTTATCATTAGGATATGTGGGATTAGGTGAAACAATAAAATTATTGTCATCAAAATTTGGTTTAAGTGAGGATGTGAAAGAAAAGTATTATAATAGGATTTTAAAATATTTGGAAGTTAAAGTACAAACGTGGAAAAAGATGACTGGAATTAAGTTTATTGTTGAAAATATTACAAAAACAGATGCAAATTTTAGGTTATATAAAATAGATAAAAATAAGTATGGAAAATCTGTAGATATTTTGGATAATAATTTTTATAGTTAAATTTTCTTTGTTATTGTTTAATACTTTTGCAGGAGGCCGTCAAATTCAATAGTTATGTAATGCAGAAAAATATATTAATATTCCGTTCGTTTACTGGCGCTTGAGTTTTGAGGAAGACGTTAAGTGGGAGCGCCAAACTGCGCACTCCACTACATATTAATATATTTTTCTGCATTACATAACTATTGAATTTGACTACTCTATAAAATTTTGTTATAATTGTTATAAATTAAGGAAAGAGAGAAATTATATGCCAAAATTTTTTGTAAATAATGAACAAATAAATGGTGATAATGTTTATATAATTGGGGATGATATTAACCATATAAAAAATGTGTTAAGAATGAAAATTGGAGATACATTTAATATTTGTAGTAATGAAAATTTAGAAAATTATATAGTGAAAATAGAAAGTTTTGAAAATAAAGAAATTATGTGTAAAATCCAAAGAAAAATAGAAACAACTACAGAATCTAATGTTAAAGTACATATTTATCAGGGATTACCAAAGGCTGATAAAATGGAGCTTATTATTCAAAAATCTGTGGAATTAGGGGTTCAAAAAATAACTCCTGTTGAAATGACAAGGTGTGTAGTTAAATTAGATGATAAAGATAAAGTAAAAAAATTGAATAGATGGCAGAAAATTGCTGAAGTTGCTGCTAAACAATGTGGGAGAGATATAATACCAGAAATTTGTAATATAAAAAATATAAAAGAAATTGTTGGTGAATTTTCAAATTATGATATTACATTACTTTGTTATGAGAATGAAAAAAATGTTTTTTTGAAAAGTGTACTAAAAAATCTAAGTACTAGTGATAATTTGAAAAAAGGTAAAGATTTGAAAGTTGCTGTAATTATAGGACCAGAAGGTGGAATAGACATTTCGGAAGTTGAATTTATGGAACAAAGTGGTGCAAAGGTTGTAAGTTTAGGTAATAGAATTTTAAGAACTGAAACTGTTTGTTTATCTTTGTTAAGTATTATTATGTATGAATTCGAAAGGAATGAAATTTAGTATGAGTAAAATTGCTAAAAATGAATTTGTAGAAGATGTCTTAGATGATAAAGATATAGATATAGATGAAAACCAAAATATACAAGATGATTTTGAAAATGAAGTAGTAGAAAAATCAAAAAATAAATATTCAAATAAAAGTAAAGATAATACAGTAACATTAAAACAAATAAAAGAGGTTTTAGGTAATAAAGTTAATAAAGATCAAAAAAAGAGTATTATAAAAGATATATTTGTTAATATTTTTATTGCAGTAATTATGATTATATATTTGGTATTACTTATAATGGGAAGTTTTAATATAGATAGTGAAATTTATGAACAAGATATAAAGGTTATAACTTTAAGTATTTTAGCTATTGGAATTTTTATTTTAGAATTATCATATAAAAAGGATAGTACAAAAATAATAATACATGGAATAGAAGTATTGGTATTTGGGGCTTCAAATTTGTGTTTAATATATGTTATGAAATTATATTTTGATAATTTAACAAATATCATAAAATATATAGGAACTGGTGTTATAGGATATTATGTTTTAAAAACAATAATTTGTACTATAAGAAATGTAAGAAAATATAAAAAAGATAATAATGATATAAGAGAAATTGTAGGGAAAAAAGTAAAAGAAATTTAAAAATATTCTTAAATTTATTTTTTGAAAAAATAGTTTGTAGATTTTTTGCGTCTACTACTGGACTTATTGGTGATTATGTAGTAAAATTAAAAGAAAAGTTTCAAAATCAGTAAAATTGGAAATAATAAATTTTGCTATAGATATTAAAACTGAAATAGAAAACATAAGAGAACAGATTTTAGATATAAAGTAAAAAATTATAAAAAGAAAGGATGTGTTTATTGTGATAGTAAAACCAACAGTTACAGAATTATTAACAAAAGTAGAAAACAGATTTAAATTGGTTATAGCTACATCAAAAAGAGCAAGACAAATAGCAGATGGAAGTGAAGTTCTAACAGATAGTGATGATGTTTCAACAGTTTCATTAGCAGCAGATGAAATAGTAGAAGGCAAGGTGAAAGTATGTTAATATTATTATCTGGAGTATCAGGAGCAGGAAAAGATACAATAAAAAAAGAATTAATAAAAAGAGTAGAAAATGTAGAATCTTTACCATCTTATACAGATAGACTTCCTAGAGAAGGTGAAGTACCAGGACAAGTTTACAATTTTGTTACAACTGAGGAATTTGAAAATATGATAAAAAATAATGAGTTTTATGAGTATAATATTCATCATGAACATTATTATGGAACTTCAAAAAAGCTTATGAGTGCTAAAATTGCAAGTGGAAAAATTATTGTGAAAGATATGGATGTTAATGGTACAGAAAACTTATTAAAAATTTTGGGAAATGATACAAAGGTAATAACAATATTTTTACGTGTACCTAAGGAAATTTTGAGAAAAAGGTTAGAAAATAGAACTACTAATCCTGATTTGAAAGAAATTACTTTAAGGTTGAATAGGTTTGATTATGAGGAATCTAAGATTGGTATGTATGATTATGTTATTAAGAATAATGATTTGGAGAAAACTGTTGATATAATTATGGATATTATTAAACATGAAAGTGAGAATAAGGAAAGCGAATTTTAATAAATATAAGTTGTAATATTTTTGTATTACAGCTTTTTTTTTGAGTGTTTTGCAATAAGCCGTCAAATTCAATAGTTATGTAATGCTTTTGCAGGAGGTCATCAAAAAATCCAAGATAAGTATGGCTGTTGACATATATTATTTTGAAAATGTTTCCCAACAGCGCACAGAGAGTA
>CANPWE010000064.1 GCA_947581895.1 uncultured Clostridia bacterium
TCTCTGTGCGCTGTTGGGAAACATTTTCAAAATAATATATGTCAACAGCCATACTTATCTTGGATTTTTTGACGGCTTACTGCAAAAGTACTAAACAATAACAAATTTCCCATATTTTAACCAAACAAAAAAACTTTTAAAATATTGAATTTTCAATAAAAATTGAAACTACAATATTTTAAAAGTCTTGCTTACCTTTTATATTATAAAAATAATAAACCAGGTTACTAACCAGAATTTACGAACTGTTGATTAGTAGTTTATAAGCTACTCCCTCTTAAAATTAAATTTTTAAATATAATTCATAGGAAATTTATGCTCTTGGATGAGTATTTTTATACACATTTTTTATTCCCTCATCTTGAAATTGCATATATACTTGTGTAGAAGATATATCAGAATGTCCAAGCATTGATTGAATTGCTTTTAAATCTGCACCATTTTGTAATAAATGTGTTGCAAATGAATGTCTTAAAACATGTGGTGTAATATCTTTTGTGATATGAGCTTGTTCTTTGTAATATTTAACTATTTTCCAGAACCCTTGTCTTGTTAATCTTCTTCCATTTATATTAACAAATAATGATTTTACATTATCATCTTTTATTAAATATGGTCTAGCTTCTTCAACATAACTTTTTAAAGCTTTTAAAGAAAGTGTACCTAAAGGAATATTCCTTTGTTTTGTGCCTGTTTTACAACATACATATGCTTCTTCAAAATTTACATCTTCTAAATTTAAGGAAATAATTTCAGTCACTCTCATTCCTGTTGCATATGCAAATTCAAGCATTGCTTTATCTCTAATTCCTTTTAAATCTACATTTTGAGGTTGATCTA
Organism: uncultured Clostridia bacterium; assembly: GCA_947581895.1. GTDB lineage: Bacteria > Bacillota > Clostridia > TANB77 > CAG-508 > CAG-492. The sequence continues at coordinate 841 of CANPWE010000064.1, forward strand.
AAAGTAATTCTACTTCTTTTGCTGTTAATATACTAGGCACTCTTTTTTCTATTTTTGGTGCTTGTATATTATTTGTTGGATCTTGTAAAACTTTTTTTGTTCTAACTGAGTATTGATAAAAAGATCTTATTGACGCTAAATTTCTTGATACTGTTGATGATTTTTTTCCAATATTTTGTAAGTATTCTAAATATTCCTTTACAATTTTTTCATCTACTTTAACGTAATCTATTTGATTTTCTTCAACATATTTTTCAAATTGAGTTATATCTCTTTTATATGATTGAAGTGTATTATCTGATAATTTTTTATCATTTTGAAGAAATTTCAAAAATAATTTTATTTGTTCATTCATTTCACTTTAGCTCCCTTACATTAAATACTATTTGTAAACCCCAAACTATTTACATAAACTATATATGTTATATCAAACTTTTTATAAAAAGTAAATAGTATTTTTGATATTTTTTTCTATATTTTTTAGTTATATAAACATATCAAACTACTAGAAATATATGATTCCACTAAAGATGCTAAAATCAATGGTATTACAAGAATAATGCATAAAACTGTATGTCTTATTATCTCACTTTTTATACTTGAATTCTTTTCTTCCTTTACTAAAGTTCTATATAATTTAATAGCACTTACATTTAACATCAATACTATTGGAATCACTATTATATTTTGTAAAAATAATGATGCAAGAGCAAACCTCATTCCGTTTCCAAACCCCTAGGCTCAGTATTATAGCAGAAATTGTATACCCAATACTAAAACCTTTGTATGCTATAATTATATAAATTATAGGTATTCCTATTATTGTTGAACCTGCAATCCATATAATACCTACTATTTTTAGATTTTCTAAAATTGATATTTTGGTTAGTTTTACTTTATCAACTTCATAATTTTCATCTTTAATTGTGTTTAAAAAACCATTTATATAACCACTTATTTCAGATTTACTCTGTTCATTTGAATTATTTATAATTACTACTCCTACCATTACACCTATTATAAAGATTATTGATAATATTAAATAATCTTTCATATTAGCATTTATGTGTTCTAATAAGATTTTTTTAAGACCTTCTGCATGTTTTGAACTGTACCTTACTTTTGTTTTCATCTGTTCCTCCATTTTTGGTACAAACTTTACTTGTACTTTAATTTTATACTTTAATGTTATTCTTCAGATTACAAAATATGCATAAAAGTCAAATAGTTATATATCCTTTATAAAACCTCTTTTATAGCTTCTGCTATTATTTTATTAACATCAGCTACCATTACATTGAATTTAATTTCTAAATCAAAATACTCTTTTATTTCTTTGTTATTTATTAATATGCTATATAATTCCTGTAATTTTTGCATTTTTTCACTATCGCCTTCACCTTTTTTTATAGCCAATACTTGTGCATCATATCTAATTTTTTCAAATTCTTCTATCTTTGATTTTTTTTCTGGATCTTGCATTACTTTATCTTTAGCTTGTTTATAAGCTTTATATTCTTCTGAATTCTTTAATTCATAAGCAAGCTTATTAGCTGTATCATATACATTCATATTCTTAATCCTCCTTACGCATATGCATGCTTTTTCTTAAAATCTAATAATCGTGTAATTTCTTTTTCTGAATTTTTAGCTTTTGAAGTTTTTCTTGCATTTTCCTGTTCAATTTCTCTAGCTTGTTTTTCAGCCATTGTTTGACAAATTGCTTTTTCATATGTGAAAACAGTTTCTTTTGTTATTCTGTTCCAATTAAATTCTTGTTTAACTTTATTTTTTGCATTTTTTACAATATTATCACATAATTGATGATTATATAATAATGTTAAAACAGAATCTGCAATTGAATTAGCATTTCCTGCATAGCTTTTCATTCCATTTACACCATGGTCTATTATTTCATTTAAACCTCCTATATCAGATACTACTGTTGGTACACCTGCAAGCATTGCTTCTAATGCAACAATTCCAAATGGTTCATATGTACTTGGAAATACTGCTATATCAGCACATTTATACATTTTTTGAACATCTTCTGATGATAAATATCCTGTAAAATATACCTTATTTTCTATACCTAAATTTCTTGCTTGTTCTCTTAATTCATCATACATTCCACCTTTTCCACCTATTATTAATTTAGTATCATTATATCCATTTATAATTTTAGGCATTGCAGAAATTAAATGCTGAACTCCTTTTTCATATACTAATCTTCCAATATATAAAATAATTTTTTCATTATCCATTGCATATCTTCTTCTAAAATCATAATCTCTATATACTCTATAAAAATTATTCAAATTTACACCATTTGGTATTACATTTATTTTTTCAAAAGGTAAACCGAAAAGTCTTTGTAATTCACATTTCATATAATTGCTATTTACAATTACTTCTGTTGATTCATAAGTTAATAGCCACTCTGTATCATTTATGTATCTTTGTACATCATCATGAATTCCACTATTTCTTCCTGATTCTGTTGCATGTATTGTAGCTATAATAGGGATTTGAAAAGCATCTTTTAGTGTTTTAGCTGCATATGCTACTAACCAATCATGTGCATGAATACAGTCAAATTTTCCTTGCTCATTTATTATTTGACTTGCTTTTGAAGTTAGACCATAATTTAATTGCATAATCCAGTCTATAAAATTGTTTGGATGGATCATATAATTTTCTACTCTATATACTTTAACTCCATCATCATTTTCAAATTCTGGTGTATTACCTTCTTTGTATGTTACTACAGTTACTTCATTTCCAAATCTAACTAATTTATGTGATAAATCATATACTACCCTTGCAATTCCACCTACAATTCTTGGTGGATATTCCCAAGTTAACATCAAAATTTTCATTATCCCCATACTCCTTTCAGTTTTTCTTTTGTTATATATTTCCATGCTTTTTCTATAAAATATTCTATATAAGTTTTATGTAAAAGTCAATATAATTTTTCTACAAAATTTAACATATTTTTTATTTTTTCTATTGTTTTTTTTTTATTTATGGTATAGTATATAATTAGTGAAATTAGAGAGTATTCTAAGGAGGAAATTATGCCAAGAAAAGCAAAAGAAAAAATTGATGAAAACAAAATAATTGATGAGGAAAAAATTAAAATTAACACTACTAAAACTAGTTCTGTTAAAAAAGACTCTGTTTCAAGGAAAAGAACAACTACAAAAAAAATAAATGAAAACTCACCTAGTGAAGATAATAAAAAAATTGAAAAAACTAAAAATACATCTACTAAATCTTCAAAAAAAGATTCTACGGTTTCTAACAAATCTACTAACACAAAAAAATCTTCAAAGGCATCCTCTACTAAGTCTTCTACTTCAGGAACTACAAAAAACTCTACTTCTAGAAAAAATACTAGTAAAACTACATCTAAATCTACTTCTGCAAAAAGTACTACCACTAAAGCATCTTCTGCAAAAAAAGCTACTGCTAAAACTACTTCTGCAAAAGGAACTACTACTAAAGCTGCTTCTGCAAAAAAAGCTACTACTAAAACTACTTCTGCAAAAAGTACTACTACTAAAACTACTTCTGCAAGAAAAACTACTACTAGAAAACGAGTTTCTAAAAAGGTTACTAACCAAGAAGATACACCTATTCAAATCGTAGAATATTATGATTTACCATATAAATATGGACATACACTTGTAAGGCTTTTAGCACAATCTCCAAAAACTCTTTTTGTTTATTGGGAAGTGTCTGATTTAGACATAGAAAATTTTAAAAAATTATATGGAGATAATTTCTTTAATATAACTAAACCAGTTATAATAGTTCATAATTTAACTCTTAATAAATCCTATGAAGTTGAAATAAATGATTTTGCAAATTGTTGGTATTTAAATACTGAAGATTCTGATTGTAGATATAATATTGAACTTGGTCGTAGATTTATAACACCTATTCCAATTCCAAATATTGAAGAAGAAGTTGAACATAATATTAACCAAACAATTCAACCAAAAGTTGAGCATACAGATTATATATATATTACAACATCAAATGATTTACAATCACCAAATGACCACATTTTATTTGAAAAATTAAATGAATTTGTTATTTTTAAAGATGTTAGTAATAACACTATCATTAAGAAAAACATAAAATCATTTAAATTTTTAAAAGATATATATAAATTTTATCAAGATATGTATGATGAGGAAATTTTAAAAAATCCTTCTTCAAAATTTAAATTTTAAGATTATTAATTAAATTAATTTTATTTATGGAGGATGGAATAGAATTTATAAAAAATTTTATCAACACCATCCTTAATTTATGCATAAATACGAAAGGATGACTGAACATTATGAGCACAACAAAAGGATATGTTAGTTTTGTTTTACATGCACATTTACCATTTATTCATCACCCTGAAAGTGAAGATTATTTAGAAGAACAATGGCTTTATGAAGCTATTTCTGAGACATATATTCCTTTATTAAATAATTTCGAAATGTTGGTTAATGAAGGAGTAAATTTTAGAATAACTATGTCTTTAACTCCACCTCTTTTGTGTATGTTAGATAATAAATTATTACAGCAAAGATATATTAAATATTTAGAACAACATATTGAACTTGCAAAAAAAGAAATTGAAAGAACAACTTATGATGATAGAGTAAATAATTTAGCTAAATATTATTTTGATAGATATTCTAATGATTTAAAAATTTTTAGAGATAAATATAATTGTAATTTAATAACTGGATTTAAGCATTTTCAAGACATTGGTGTTTTGGAAATAATAACTTGTGGTGCAACACATCGGATATTTCCCTATTTTATATACTACAGAACAAACTGTAAAAGCACAAATTGCTGTTGGTGTTCAAACTTATGAAAAATATTTTGGTAGAAAACCAAAAGGAATTTGGTTACCAGAATGTGGATATGTTCCTGAAGCTGATAAATATTTAAAAGAATTTGGTATTCAATATATTATTACTGAAACACATGGAATATTATATGCAAATCCAGCTCCTCTATTTGGAACTTTTGCACCTATAGTTTCACCTGATGGAATTATTGCTTTTGGTAGAGACCTTGAATCTTCTAGACAGGTTTGGAGTTCTATAAATGGTTATCCTGGAGATTTTAATTATCGTGAATATTATAGAGATATTGGTTATGAAACTGATTATGATTATATAAAACCTTATATTGCTCATAATGGTGTTCGTGTTCATACTGGTATAAAATATTTCCGTATTACTGGGAAGACTGAAAATAAAGATTATTATAATATTCAATGGGCAAAAGATTCTGCTGAAAAACATGCTGGACATTTTTTTGATAGTAGAACTAGTCAAATTGATTATGTTTCACACAATACTCAAAACCCTCCAATTGTACTATGTCCCTATGATGCTGAATTATACGGACATTGGTGGTATGAGGGACCATATTGGTTATATATTTTATTTAAAAAAATATATTATAATAAATCTAATTTTGAATTAATTACACCTAGTGAATATATTTCAAAATACCCTATAATGCAAGAATGTACTCCTTGTAGATCAAGTTGGGGTGCTAACCGGTTATAGTGAAGTATGGCTTAATGGTACAAATGATTATGCTCATAAACATTTACATCATATTGGTGATAAAATGGTTGAACTTGCACATAATTATTATAATGAAACTGATAAACTTAAACTTCGTGTTTTGAACCAATGTGCCAGAGAAGTTTTACTTGCACAAAGTAGTGACTGGTTATTTATAATTACAAATGGAACTATGGTTGATTATGCAAAAACAAGAATAAAAAAACATGTTGGTAGATTTAATAGATTTTATGATGAGTTATCTACTGGTGAAATTGATACTCAATTTTTGGAATATGTTGAAAAACAAGATTGCATATTTGAAGATATTGATTTTAGAATTTATAATTAAAATTTAGAACTTTTTAGACTTTATAACTAAAATTTTAAATTTTGAAATCAAAAAAATTTAGGGCAAAGATTATAAAAATAATTTTTGCCCTAAATTTAAATTAACTATATTTAATCTTCTTTATATCTAAACTCAATTTTATTAGTACTTACAAATTCTATCAATTTTTCTACATATATTTTAAAATCTTCATCATCTATTAATTTAACCTCATTAATAACATTTTGAACATATTTACTTGAACTAAATTCTGGATAAATTCTTCCATTTCTTTTAAAAGATTCTAAATGAAATATTATATCTTTATTTCTTTTATCTGTTGGAAATATCTTCATTACAGCTAAAAATAAAATTTGTTTCATTTCTTTTTTCATTTTAAATGTATTAATTTTATTTATTATATCTATACAATTTTGACTTTTTGAAATTCCTGGTTTTATTTTACCTGTCATAATGACTTTTCTTTCCATTTTCACATCCCCCTATTTTTTCATTTACATAATTATAACACTTAATTCATCTAAAGTAAACACTTTATTGTAATTTCACAATAGGTAACATTACTATTTAACACTTTTCACATAACTAAACTTTATAGAGTAGTCAAATTCAATAGTTATGTAAAAGGGATAAATATATTAACAATGGAGTACAAAGCGCGCAG
>CANPWE010000065.1 GCA_947581895.1 uncultured Clostridia bacterium
CTGTTCGCCCATTAAAGCGGTACGCGAGCTGGGTTCAGAACGTCGTGAGACAGTTCGGTCCTTATCTGTCGCAGGCGCAAGATATTTGAAGGGAGCTGTCCTTAGTACGAGAGGACCAGGATGGACATACCGATGGTGTATCAGTTGTCACACCAGTGGCACGGCTGAGTAGCTAAGTATGGAAGGGATAAACGCTGAAAGCATCTAAGTGTGAAGCCCACCCTAAGATAAGATATCTCATATCGTAAGGTAGTAAGAATCCATATAGACTATGTGGTTGATAGGTTGGAGCTGTAAGTACAGTAATGTATTAAGGTGACCAATACTAATAATTCGAGGGCTTAACCACGATATTATAATAAAAACTAAAAAGAAGGTAACTAGAATATCTTAAAATTTATCTATATATTTTTGAGTGTGCTGAATAAAATTTAAATTTTTGGAAAAAATTATAATAAATCTATTTACAAAATATATTTTTTATGATATATTATCCAAAGAGTTAAGTTTTGAAGTATACAAAACTTTTCTGGTGATTATGACATGGAGGTAATACCTGTTCCCATCCCGAACACAGAAGTCAAGCTCCAATGTGCCAAAGATATTTGTGGGTTACCCTGCTGAGAAAATAGGTTGTCGCCAGATTATATATTCCTCGTTAGCTCAGTTGGTAGAGCGCTCGGCTGTCGAGCAGGTCGCAAGACCAAAAAGTTAGCAGCTCTGTAAGGAAACTTATAGATGAAAAGGTGGCTAATTCGGTGAAACCCGTAATTGAGAAATCAAATGGCAATACCGAGCAAGGCGAAAGCTATGTGTAGAGACTTTACACCACCTACCTAAGTCGAAAGATATGGTAAAGATAAAGTCCAGACTACAAATTATATACAAATATAATGTTAATGAAAGTTAATGTAGTGCAGTAACCGATAGGTCGTTGGTTCGAGTCCAACACGAGGAGCCAAAAAGAAGATAATCTTAGAGATTATCTTTTTTTTATACTTTATATAACCTTCATTATATTATATAATATATATGAGGTGATTTTTGTGATAAAAAATTGTGAGATATGTAATGAAAAATTTGAAACCAATTCTTCAACTAGAATATATTGTTATAAGTGTAGTGGTGATTCATCCAGAAAAGATAATCAATCAAGAAAACACCAAAAAACAATACTTAGACGAAGTATGAAATTGCAAGCTGTTAAATTATTAGGAGGAAAGTGTTGCAAATGTGGGTATGATAAGTGTATTGATGCTTTAGAATTCCATCATGAAAATCAAGAAGAAAAAGATTTTAAATTAGGTTCAGGTAACACAATGTCATGGAAAGATTATAAATCAGAAGCTATGAAATGTATATTGGTATGTTCAAATTGTCATAAAGAAATACATTCTAAAATTGGATATGTATATGGAAATAAAAGAGTTATGGTAGAATTTATTTAAGAGACATCGTAATATTATTATATAATAAGCTTTAAATATATTAATCAAAGATTTAACAAATATTACATATTTTTTTCGACTAAAGGAGTTTATCGCTTTACATATGTGTGTATAAATTGAATCATCTAAAAAAATATTAATATAATAATCGCGTTGTTAATGTAAAAATGAAGGAAGGAGGTAAGAAAATGAAAATTATTGTTATTGGTTGTCCTGGTTCAGGGAAAAGTTTTTTTTCACAAAAGCTTAACAAAGTATTAAATATATCACTATTTCATTTGGACATGTTATACCATAATGAGGATGGTACGCATATTTCAAAAGAAGAACTTGAGGAAAAATTAAAAAAGATTTTTAAAGAAAACGAAAAATGGATTATAGATGGTAATTATCAAAGAACTCTTGAAATGAGAATAGAAGAATGTGATACAATTTTCTTATTGGATTATCCAATTGAAGTTTGTTTGGCAGGAGCTGAATCACGTGTTGGGAAAAAGAGAGAGGATTTACCCTGGGTGGAGGAAAAGTTAGATGATGAATTTAAACAAGTTATTTTAAATTTTTCAAAAGAAAAGCTACCTCACATTTATGAGCTAATAGAGAAATATAAGGATAATAAGAAAATTGTGATTTTTAAAAGTAGAGAAGAAGCGGAAGAGTATATTTCAAAAGTAAAGAGACAAGGGGAAAGCAAGAAATTATAAAAATTTGTTGATAAGTTTTAGTAAAAACTGTATAATTAAATTACAGAACACAAAAATGGACGATGTAGCATCGACTTATGGTGTGTAGAATTAGTTTTCTAATTCCATCCACTACTTATATTATTGAATAATCTAAAAAAATAATAATATAATAATTATAAATATAATATACGAAAATATTTGACATTTTATAAAATATATTGTATACTATATTTAGCTTAAGCAATTTCGTAGGAACCGGATATTGCACGGAGGTATGTGGTCGCATATCTCCATTTTTTTGTTTCAAAAAGAAAAGACAGGTGGTCGCCTGTCTAAAAGAAATTAATCTTTTTTGTTGTCTTGGTTTTCATTGTTATCATTGCCTGTTAGTAATAATACAATTAATCGCCAAATTAATTCGTAGGAACTCAAATGTTGCACCTCCTTTCACAAAGATTTCCTTTGAAAAGGATAATTCAATTATAACAGTTTAGTACAATAAAAACAATACATTTTCGAACAAAATTTCGAAAGTGTTATTTGCTAAAAAGATTAGAAAATTTTATAAAACTATTGCCGGAAACTCTCGTAAATAGTAAAATATTTACGAGAGTTTCCGGCAAGGGGGATATTATGGAAGATATAGATAAAATAAGAAAACTATAAAAAAAATGATGGAACAATTACTACAAAGGAAGTTGAAGCATTAGGTATTAGCAGTAAAATCTTAACAAGAATGATTGAGAAAGGAATAATAGAAAAAGTTATTTCGGAATATGAGTTTACAGATAATATAAATATAGTAACAGGATTAAGTATAATATATTTGGAGAAGTAAAAAATAATAAAATTTTAAAGAAAAGGAATAAAAAAATGAATAAACAAGATATTATAGAATATTGTTTAAAGTTACCAGATACATTTGAAGATTATCCATTTAAAGATGATAATGAATCAGCTGTAATGAAACATAAGAAAAATAATAAGTGGTTTGTATTAATTATGAATGTAAAAGGAAAAATATATGTAAATGTAAAAACAAATCCTGATTATTCAGATTTATTAAGAAATACGTATGAATATATAATTCCAGCATATCACATGAATAAAGAACATTGGAATACAATTGTATTAAGCGAAAAATGTGATGAGAGCATTGTAAAAGAGTTGATAGAACAAAGTTATGAGTTAACAAATTAGTATATAAATTAGTATATATATATGAAATTATTATGAAAAAAAGAAATAAATATTGAGCAAAAACTATTTTATTAGTTATATTAATAAAACCGTTTAATAAAGTTGAAGGAGATAATTTTATGATAAAAGTCTTATTTGTATGTTTAGGGAATATCTGTAGATCACCAATGGCAGAGTTTATTTTTAAAGATATGGTAAATAAAAAAGGAATATCAGAGAGATTCTATATAGATTCAGCTGCAACAAGTAATTATAATGAACTTGAAAAGGCAGGCATGTATGGAGATGCTAAAGACATGTTAAGAAAAATGAATGTTCCATTTACTGAGCATATGTCTAGGCAAATTAGAAAAGAGGATTATGATAAATTTGATTATATTCTTGGAATGGAAGAAAAAAATGTAAATAATATATTAAAAATTATTGGTGATGACAAGGATAATAAAGTTTTTAGACTATTAGATTTTACAGAAACTGCAAGAGATATATCAGATCCATGGTATAGTGGAGATTTTTATTCAGCATATTATGATATATTATATGGATGCGAAAATTTTTTGAAATATATTGAAAACAAAAATATAAAAAAGTTATAAAAAATATATAAAAGAAGTCATGAATATAATTATAAAGTCTTTAGGTTACTATTTAACACTTCTCACATAACTATTGAATTCGACGGCTTATTGCAAAAGCATTAAACATTAACGTCTTTAGTATTATAAAAAGAAAATGTATTGAAAAACTAAATATTATACAGTATAATAATATCATTGTATAATATTTAGGAATGATTTTTGAATATTATTGAATTTTCTAAATTTATAATAAATAAATTTATTCTTAAATAATGTATATACATGGGTTTATAGGTTAATCCGAAAAAAACCTAAATATATTATGTAAGGAATGATAAATATGGAGGAAAAACAGTACAAATTAATACCAATGACTTTTTTTTGGATGTTTTTAGGTTTATTAGGAACTGCACTTATTGCTATATATTCATATAATACAGATTTAGTTATGAATCTTGTGTTTGATGGATATTTTAGTATAGTTTTGATTGTTGAATTAGTAGTTGTAATTTTATTTTCTTTTTTATTTATGAAATTACCATCAATAGTAGTAACTATTCTGTATTTCGTATATGCAATGATTAATGGATTAACTTTATCAACAATATTTTACCAATTTGAATTAGAATCAATTATAACAATATTTGGTAGTACAGCAGTTTTATTTGCGTTATTGGCGATTTTGGGATATAAAACAAATACAGATGTTAGTAGATGGCAACCAATTTTAATGTGGACTTTAATAGTAGGGTTAATAGCTTCAATAATTAATTTATTTTTAGGTTATTCTTTATTAGACACTATAATTGATTGGGTAGTATTAGTTTCAATTTCAGGTATAACAATATATGATATGAATAGATTGAAAATGATTGCTAATGAAAGTGAAGTAGATCAAAATAAAGTTCATATATATTGTGCTATGCAATTATATTTAGATTTTATTAATATTTTTATAAGATTTTTATCACTTTTTGGAAAAAGAAGAGACTAGTTTATATTAGTCACGGAATTTAAAATTATAAATATAATTATTAATGTTAAACTATTTTTTAAACAGAAATATTATAATCAATAAAAAATAAATGTAACAATAGAATATAGAATTATACTATAGCAATAATCATAATTAATAATAATATATAATAAAATGTAAAAAAATAACTTTTGTACTAATATTATTTTAGTACAAAGGTTATTTTTTATAAAATACTATATTAAAATGTGTTCTATTTTATGTTATGAAAGTATTTTACTAACAATTTCTCCTTGTTTCTTGTAAATATGATTTGGAAGAATTACACCTCTTACACAAGATAATGGATAGATATTAGAATTTTTTCCGATAATACTTCCTGGGTTTAATACTGAGCCACAGCCAATTTCAACATTGTCTCCAATCATAGCTCCAACTTTTTTTAGTCCAGTTTCAAGTTTTTCTTCTCCATTTTTTATTATAACTAGTTTTTTATCAGATTTTACATTAGATGTGATAGAACCTGCTCCCATATGAGAATGATAACCTAATATTGAATCTCCAACATAATTATAATGTGGTACTTGAACATTGTTAAATAAAATAACATTTTTTAATTCTGTTGAATTACCAACAACACAATTATTTCCAATAATTGCATTTCCACGAATAAAGGCACAATGCCTAATTTCTGTGTCTTTGCCTATTATAGTAGGTCCTAGTATATATGCAGTAGGAGCTACTTTGGCAGATTTTGAAATCCATACATTTTCTCCAATTTTTTCATATTCTTGTGTATCTAAGGAATTTCCTAATTCAAGAATAAAGTCTTTTATTTTAGGTAAAACTTCCCAAGGATATGTACATCCATTAAAAATTTCTTTAGCTATTGTTTCGTCTAAATTATATAAGTCTAATATTTTACAATCTTTCATAATATTTATCATTACCTTCCTTTTTTTAATTATTTCACAATTAATTTAATACATTTATTTTTATAAGTCAAGACTATATATTTATTAAATTTATATAAAATGTTATTACATTTTTATAAAGTATATTCAGCTGGATTATTTAATATTATTTTTCCACTTTGAGATGGTTGTGAAATTTTATTTTCAGGATTGTTAGAATTTGTTCTCATTATTGCTGGTTTAACTTTTAAAGATTCTCTAAATTGAGCACCTTTTTCTGTAATATTTCTATCATATAATTCATCTTGAATTTCAGATTGCTCTAATTGCATTTTAGCTTGTTCTAATACATTTTTTAAATATTTTATAGAATCCCTTGAAGTCATGTATCTTCGAAAAAATCTATAATCTGAACGAAGTTTTCTGTAACCTTTTATACCAATTTTAGCTGTATTGATAGCTAAATTATTAATTTTTTTGGGTAATACATTAGATCTAAAAGAAATGAATTTATTATGAATTTTTTTTAGAAAATTATATTTTGAAAAATCAATTTTAGGTAAATATGATTTGAATTTTTTTAATAATGGAGGTAAAGGTTTTTTTTCTAAACATCCTAATTTGTAAAGTTTTATATCTCTTTGATATTCTGCTTTTTGTTTTAACCTAGAATATTTTCTACAATTAACATTTTGGTTTTCTATCCAACTTTTTGTAGTGGCATCATACAAAAAATTGATTTCATTTACTAATTTTTGTGTTCTTTGGAGTTTCTGTTTTATTTTTGATTCTTTTAAAATAATACTTTTATAGTTTAGAAATTGAAATAATGAAAGATTCTCTAAATTTGTAAAGTTTTTCTTTTGTACTTCGTATTTTTTAAGCTTTTGATTTAATAGATTAAAATTTTTCATTTAGTATAAATATACTCCTTTCTTTGATTAAAAATTATTTTGAGAAGAAAATTACAATATCAATAATACAACAAAAATGGCTAAATGTAAAGAAAAATCGTACGACCCATTTCGACAAATTGTGACAACAAAACATTGAACACTAAAAAAATCAAAATTATTATTATAAAATAACTCTCAAATGATTTTAAAAAAATATGTATTAAATTGTAATCAACAAATATTACTATTTAACACTTTTCACATAAAAAAATTTTGTAGAGTAGTCAAATTCAATAGTTATGTAAAAGGGATAAATATATTAACAATGGA
>CANPWE010000066.1 GCA_947581895.1 uncultured Clostridia bacterium
TCTTTTATTTCATATTTATATGTATTTACATTTTCAGGATACTTTATAATTTCATCTATATCTAAAACTATTTGCTTATTGTCATTCAATGAAATATTTTCTTCAATTTTTATTTGCTTTTCTTGGTTCATTATATTGTTATTATTATTTATTTCAATTTCATTTTTATTTGATGTTGCTATCTCTATTCCATCTTCTGTGATAGTTTTTGTTTGTTTATTTCTATTGAAACTGATAAATCCTATTATGCAAACTATTATTATAAAAATAATTATTACTATTTTCTTCATATATTTTAATTATCTCTGCCTTTCTATTAATACTAAAATCTTATCAATTCTTGAGGATTAACAATTTTTCCATTTATACTCATTTCTAAATGTAAATGTAATCCTGTAGCCCTTCCAGTTTTACCTACTAATGCTATAATACTTCCTTGTTCTATTATTTCATTTTCACTAACATTTATATTTGAACAACAAGCATATAAAGTTGTAACTCCGTTTCCACTTTCAATAACTATAAAATTACCTAAATCATTATCAAATCCAATTTCTGAAACTATGCCAGAATGTATAGCCATAATTTCAATATCTTCATTATTCTCTGTATTAATTCCTATATCTATAGCTTTATGTTTTTCACTAAAGTCATTACTTATATAACAATTATTTGTAATTGGCTTTATATATTCAGTTGAATTTAAAATGCTACTTTCTTGTTCCTGATTATTCGGCAAATCCTTTATATTATCACTTGTAATAGCAAAATTAATATTTGGAAATAATAAAATTAAAGTAAATGCTATTATACTAACTATTACAAAAAAGTTCATAATTATAATACTTTTTGACTTCTTATCAGTAGATGTTATATTATAAAACCTATTGATTATACTTTTTTTAGAATCTGCAAAATTAGTTATAATTTGATACTTATTTGTTGTATTTTTCTCTATTTGCTTTAATAAAGTTTTTCCATATTCTATTCTATAATTTATGTTTTCGTTTTTTAAAACATTATAATCAGCATTTTGCTCTATCATCTCATTTATTTGTTTTGATAGAAATAGAACAATAGGATTAAACCAATAAAGACTATTTAGTAATAATAATAAAAACTTACATTCTATATCTCTATTTTTTATATGAAATAACTCATGTGCTATCATATATTTAAAATCATTATTATCTATTTCTTCATCAGGAAATATAATTGTTTTTTTTAACAAGCCTATTGAAATTGGATTGTTTATTTTTTTAGATAACCCCATATGTATATTAGTTTTAATTTTTTTATTATAATCTTTACTTTTTATGAATTCTTGAACATTCTCTATATATTTAATATTCAATGTTTTTATATAAGTTAAATATGTGATTAAATTGTATATAATTACTATACAAACAATTCCTATCCATATGTAAGGTAAATATTGCACACTCATATATATTGTAGAATTATTTACTTCAATATTTTTATTTAGCAAATTATTATTTTCTATCAATAAAGACTTCATATCTTCAGTTTGTTCATATATTATTGGCTCATCATTTACTAACTGTCCTTCAGCTTTTTCACTTTTAAGATTTTTACTAAATTGACAATTAAATAATGGTAACAATAAAATAAAAATCATAATCAGAAATATTTTATAAATATGATTAACTTTATATTTAGTTTTATTTCTTGATAAATATATAATTAAAGGAAACATACAAAGGCTTATTATATTTCCATAAATGAATATATTTTGAAATTGCTTTGCTAACATTTAATTTTCTCCTTTATTTAACATTTTTTTAATTTCTGCAATATCTTCATCTGTAAGCATTTCATCATCTTCAATTAATGATGCAATAAGTTTTTTTCCAGAATTATTATACATTTTCTTTATAAAATTTTTTGTTTCAAATATTTTGTACTTATTTGGATCTATTAAGGATGAATAATAATTAAATCTATCTATTTTTTCAACTTTTAAAAAGCCTTTATCGACTAATCTTGATAAAATAATTTGTAGTGTAGATAATTTCCAATTTGTTTCATTTTTTATATTTGATAAAATTTCTCCTGTTGACATTTTAGTTTTATTTTTCCAAATTACTGTCATTACTTTTAATTCGGAATCAGGTAAACTCTTATATTTTTTATCCATTATAAACCTCCATTAAACATACTTTTGTCTGTACATATTTATATCACATACATTTGTAGGTGTCAATAGATAAAAAATAAAAGCAAGACTTTTCTTGCTCATATTTATTTGTAAGTATCTCCATTTTTTGCTTTTTCTACTATTTTTTCCATATCTAGCCCCCTTTTTATAATATTAGTCTTATTATAAAAATAAAAAGTTACATATTTTTGATAATTATAATATAAAAAAATAATATAGCAAAATCAACATTATAAGTCAATTTTGCTATATTTTATCTAAATTATGGTAAATTTATAATTAACTTTTCAATAACAGTCAAATAACCTATTTCCACATCTAGCTTACATGATATATAAACTATTTTTTCACTATATTAATAGACCATTTTCCTATTTGTATTTCATTTTTAGGTTTACTTTCTTCTCTCTCAAACATATTAATATCTTTTCTTCTATATACTGATAGAATAATCGCCATACTCATCATATTAACTATAAAATATACTCCTCCATAAGTTACAAAAGGTAAATTAACATTTGTTTGAATTCCCATATTTACATTCATAAGTATTGTAGCAAATGATTGTACTATAAATAGCGAACCTAATCCTATACTTAAAAATTTTCCATATTGTTCTTTTATATTTTTGGCGTTAAAAATTAGTCGTATTGAAGTTAAAATTATAGTTATAACCAATATTCCTGCAACTAACAACCCACATTTTCCTATAAGATATATGAAAGTATAATTACCTTCTATATTCAAAATTGATTCATCAATAGGAATTGAAGTATTTTCAGCTTCACCAATTATTTTTGCTTTTTGCAAAATTTCTTTTTGTAACATTCCAACATATCCACTTCCACCAGGATCTGCTTCTGGATTAAAAGAATAAATAACTCTATCAAATCTAAAAGATGAACTTATTATACCATTGATTACAAAAAGAACTACTATAGTAAAAATTGCTCCATACATAATTGTTAATCTTCTTACACAATGTTCTTTATCTTTTATAATTTTTATTGTTGCAACTATTAGATATGCACTTGCCAATATAACCATATTAGCAACAGTTTGAATAAGAATCATTAGTAATAATGATATAATACTTAAAGTCATTATTTTTATTAAGTCTTTGTTTATTTTTAATTCTTTATTATAAAGTTGTATATTAAAATTATTATCTTTCTTATACTCAAATATAAATCCTATAAAAGCAATTAAATATAATGGAAGTGCTACAATAGCAGGAGGAAATGAAACTCCAAGAAATCTTGTCATATATGTTCCATTTACTCTTATACCTGGTAACATCATAATAAATGTTGATATTATATAGATTAAAAAAGAGTGCTTTTTTATTTTTTTATAATCTAAAATATATATTCCTATGCTTAATACTATTCCAATTAATATATGTATAATTGTATCTCCAACACTTACATTTACACCTACCATTGAGTATGTTTTCATAAATGTAACTAAAATTCCAAATCCCACTAAAATTGCTATTAGCAGAATTAACTTCCAGTCTAGCTTTGGTCTATGTATTTTATTTAGTTTTTTTCCTATTTCTTCCGCACCTCCCATTTGAGAAACTGCGTTTTCTTCTGCTTCTTTTTCTTGCATACCTTTATTTATATATTCTTCTTTTATTTCATTAATATGTTGTTCTAACTCTTCCGATATACCGTTTCTCACAGATTCATATTTTATTTCTCTGCATACTGTGTTTAAAAAACTTTTAATATCCAAATAAAACACCCCCTATGACTTGATTAATTCCACTACTAAAAGTTGACCATTCTTCCTTTTTCTCCTTCAAGCATTTTTTTCCTTTTTTAGTAATACAATAATACTTTCTTTTTTTGACTGTTGTTTCATCCCAATATGAGTCAATTAATCCTTTTTGCTCTAATCCATGTAATATAGGATATAATGTACCCTCTTGTAGTTCAAATAGATTATTTGATTTTTCTGATAGCCTTTTTATCATTTGATAGCCGTACATATTTTCTTCTTGTAAAAGGCTTAAAACAAGCATATTCGTGCTTCCCTTCATTAACTCTTTGTCAAATTTCATTTTTTACACCTCCATATACGATAAACATACCTAGATTAACCATGTATTTTTATGCATTGTATATCTAGGTATGTTATTTGTCAATAGAAAATTAAAAAAATAAAATTATATCTCATATTTATTTAGAAGGAATTTCAAAATTCCAATCTGTTGTTTCTACGGTATAACCTGATAAATCAGGAACATCAACATCTTCATCAGTAACTTTATTAAACTCATAATTATATTCTAATACCATATCTTTAACTTCTCTTACCACATTTGTACCTGTATAGAAAGTCTTTATTGCATTTCTATTAATCTCTTTTATTGGCAAACCTGTTTCCTTATCTATCCATATTTCCCATCTAGCATTCTCTTTTTTATTTCTTAATATATAATATTCTTTTCCGTAATCATAAGTATCTACATCTATTGTATATGTAAATGTTGTCCCTATTTTTTTAGAAAGACTATTCCTATTAATAACAAATGGAACATATTTTATATTATTTTTTATTTTAGACAATTCTCCCTTTTCAATTACAGCTTTCTTTTCAGTTTCATTTATATATATTCTTTCATCTGTATCAGTATTAGTATATTCTATCATTTGGGTTTCTACTCCACTATCAGTATATACTTGATATACTGACTTATATTTTCCATCTTTATAATATTCTTTTGTAATAAAAGTTTCACCATCAATTAGCATTTGGCTTGTTTCTTTATAAAAATTATTAGATTGCAAAGATTTTTCTGCTCTGTTTATAATAGTATTTATTTTAATAAAATTATTAAAAAACATTATAAAACAAATTAAAATAATTGTTACTATCGCTGTTGTTATAGTTTTAATTTTAGTCTTAACTCTAATCCTTTTTAAATAATCTAATTCTATTTGCTCTTTAACATTTTTATCCTTTGTATCATCATTAATTTGCTTTAATCTACTTTGACAATCTACACATTTAGTCAAATGTTCTTCAACTAATTTTTTTGATTCTGGATTCAATATTCCATCAACATAATTAAATAATAAATCTTGTACAATTTCACATTCTTTTTTATCTTTCATTTTTGTTTCCCTCCCTTATTTTTTGTTTTGCTCTGTAAAATGTAACCCTTGACCAATTAGATGTTTTTCCTAATATTTCTCCAATTTCTTCATAACTCAAATTACCTAACATTCTTAAATATAATACTTCTTTAGATTTCTCATCAAGTTTTTGTATATTTTTAAAGAGTTTCAATTTTTCTTCTTTACCACAAATAATTTCGTCTAGTGTTTTGTCATATAAAATATCTTCTTTTACTTCATCAAATGACACATTATACTTCTTTTTCTTTTTTTCTTTATACCATAGATGTTTTGCTATTTGACATAGCCAGACAGATAATTTACATTCTCCTCTGAATTTCTTTATATCTTCAACTGCTACAGCAAATGTTTCTTGAGTTAGATCTTCTGACATTTCTTTATCTTGCGTTAAGCAGAATAAATACTTATATACAGTTATAGAATATTCTTTATATATATCTTCAATATTCTGCATTACTTTTACCTCCTTCTATATAATAAGGGTATATTTTTTTGATTTTGTTACAAAATAATTTAATTTTTTTAATTTATTTTATTAAATAAAAAGTAAATGAAAAATTATATAATTTACTAAACTAAAAATAACTCTTGACTATTTATCTTTATGTTGATAATTAAGTCAAGAATTAATTATACTCAAACTCAATTGCTCCACCGATTGAATCTAATGCTTTTACTTTATTCAAATCATTTTCATTATTGCTTGTTATAGAAACTTTTATATTATTACTATCTTCCATTAATGAAGATGTTATTACAAAAGTAAAATCTTTATTTGTCATTTTTTGACTTATCTTGCTTTGCAAATCTGTCAAATAATTATATGAGTATTTTGCTGTTTTAAATATAGTTTTACTTTCAGTTATTCCTAATAAATTGCATATTTCTTTTCTATTTGACTCACTATCTTCACAAAGCAAAACTACATTATTTCCATTATTATCTACATATTTTCCAGCATAATAATCTGGATAGTTTTTATTAAAAATCTCATTTGGTTGTTCCTGTACTCCTGTATCTTTATCAAATTTATTATTTACTATAGATAGATTTAGTATTGATTTTACTGTTTCTAAAAATTCATTTTCATCTATTTTGTGAGCTTCTACAAAAAATTTATATCCACTTATTTCAAAAAAAGCATTCCCTACAATTTTGTTTCTATCTTTTAAATACTCTTCTTTGAATAATTTTACTTCTTTTCCATTAATTATTGAACTTTTCATATCTGCTTCATTTGGTAACATACAACCTAAAATTTTATCCTCAGTTGTGAAGGTTATTTCTATAAAAGATGGGTCTGTATCAGTTTCTTCATAATACATTAATACATATTGTCTTAATTTTGAATATTCAACACTTTTTGTATCTGGCTTTATAAACATTTTTCCTTGCCTAACTAACTTTAAATTGTCTGGTATATCAATTTTATCAATAAAGCTAAATTCCTGCTTTA
>CANPWE010000067.1 GCA_947581895.1 uncultured Clostridia bacterium
TAATATATTTTCCTGCATTACATAACTATTGAATTTGACTACTCTACAAAATTTTGTTATGTGAAAAGTATTAAATAATAACTTTCTAGACCTGAAAATTGACAAAATCCCCTTTTTTTTTGTATAATAAAAGTATATAAATGGGGGTGAAACCAATGAAAAAAACGATTAAAATTTCTTTATTAATAATTTTTATGACTATTATGTTATTTGCATTAACAGGTTGTGGAAAAAGTAAAATAGTTGCTACAAAATCAACAAAAGATGATTTCATGTCATATGATGAAACTCTGGAAATAACATTGAAGAATAACAAACCTGACAAAATTACTTGGACTTTGGATTTTTATGATGAATCAACAGCAACACTTTATGCAACTCTATACAAATCAGTGGCAAATGATACTTTAGAGATAAAACAAGATGGTAAAAAATTGACATTAACTATGGATAAAAAGTTTTTTGCAGAAGAGTTTGAGCTTGATGAAAAAGATTTAACTAAAGACAAACTTATTGATGCATTAGAAGAAAAGGGATATACAATCGAATAATAGCTATAAACAGACAATGAGACTCTGAATCAATACCAATAACTTTAGTATTTATTCAGAGTCTCATTGTCTATATTTAATGTTTACACATTATTTTCTAATTTTTAAATAATTATTTTTATTTTTTTTGGTTTCAAACATATAAAAATACATGTATAGTACATCCACTTATAATTAAATCTAAAAATAGAAAAATCGTAATTGACTAACCTACCTTTTCAAATTGGGAACTATATAAATCAGCATAAAACCCATTTTTATTCATAAGTTCTTCATGATTTCCTTGTTCAATAATGTTTCCATCTTTCATAACTAAAATTAAATCAGCATTTTTTATAGTTGAAAGTCTATGTGCAATAATAAATGAAGTTTTACCTTCTGTTAATTTATCCATTGCTTTTTGAACCATTTCCTCTGTTCTTGTATCAACATTTGAAGTTGCTTCATCTAAAATTAAAAATGGGGTTTTTTGTAACATTGCTCTTGCAATTGTAAGTAATTGTTTTTGTCCTGATGATACACTATCATTATCTGTTAAAATATAATTATATGAGCCTGGTAAAGTTTTTATAAAATGCTCTATTCCTACTGCTCTACATGCTTCTTGTATTTCTTCATCTGTTACTCCTTGTTGATTATAAACTATATTTTCTTTTATTGTTCCATTAAATAACCATGTATCTTGTAATACCATTGTAAATAATTGGTGAATATTTTCTCTTGTCAATTCTTTTGTAGATATTCCATCTATCTTAATATCTCCAGATTTTATATCATAAAATTTCATAAGAAGATTTACCATTGTTGTTTTTCCAGCTCCTGTTGGTCCTACAATAGCAATTTTTTGTCCAGGTTGTGCAGTTACACTAAAATTCTTAATTGTTGGTTTATCATTATTATCATATTGAAATACAACATTTTGAAATTCTATTTTTCCTTTTACTTTATCAGATTCTATTTTCTTTGTTATTTTATCCTGACTTGGCATTTCTTCTTCATCTATAAATTCAAATACTCTTTCTGATGCAGCTGCTGTTGATTGTAGTGCTGTCATTGATTGTGCTATTTGTGAAAGTGGTGATGTAAATAATCTTACATAAGTAATAAATGCTATAATAACTCCAAATGAAATTATATTATTCATAGTAAGTAATGCTCCTACAATACATACTGCAACATATCCAAAGTTTCCTATAAAATTCATTAAAGGTGGCATAAGCCCTGATAAAAATTGACTTTTTCTATTTGCATCATAAACATTATCATTTAATTCATCAAATTTATCATCAGACTGTTTTTTTCCATTATATACTTTTACAATATTTAATCCTGAATAAGTTTCTTCAATATGTGAATTTAATTTTCCAAGTTCCACTTGTCTTGAAATAAAATATTTTTGTGATTTGCCTAAAATTAAAAACATAAATATAAAACCTATAAGACTAGATAAAATAGCAGTTATAGCCATAATCCAATTTGTATAAAACATCATAATTATAGTTCCTAAAAATAATGTCATACTACTAACTAAGTTTGCTAGTGATTGATTCATACTTTGTGCTATTGTATCAACATCATTTGTTACTCTTGATAAAATATCTCCAGCCATATTTTTATCAAAATAACTTAATGGTAATTTATTAATTTTATTAGAAATTCTACTTCTTAATTTTTTTGCAAATTTATTAGCAACATCTGTCATTAAAATAGATTGTATAAATGTGAAAATTGCACTCATAACATATAAAATTACTAAAAATAATGCTATTTTTTTTATTGCATCAATATCTATAACTGGTTTTATCACATTTCCTAAGTTATCTTTATTTACAATTAATCCTTTTGAAATATTATCTGTTAAGTCTGATAATTTATTAGGTGCAATAATAGAAAAAATTGAACTTAATGTTGCAAGTACTAGTGCTATCACAATTAGGGTCTTAAAAGTATTTAGTTCACTAAATAATCTTTTTATTGCTACCTTAAAGTTTTTAGGTTTTTCTATATTTCTACCTCTACCCATTTTTGGAGGTGTTTTAGTTTGAATATTATTACTCATTTTTTAATTCCTCCTTTGATAATTGTGATAAAGCTATTTGTTTATAAACTTCACAGTTTTTTAATAATTCTTGGTGTGTTCCTTGACCTATACATTTACCATCTTCTAAAACTAATATTTTATCTGCATTCATTATTGTTCCTATTCTTTGTGCTACAATTATTGTTGTAGCATCTTTAGTATATTTTTTCAATTCTTTTCTTAAAGTACTATCTGTTTTATAATCTAGTGCTGAAAAGCTATCATCAAAAATATAAATTTCTGGATCTCTTGCAATAGCCCTTGCTATTGATAATCTTTGTTTTTGCCCTCCTGATACATTAGTTCCACCTTCAGCCATTAATG
Source organism: uncultured Clostridia bacterium (assembly GCA_947581895.1). Taxonomy (GTDB): domain Bacteria; phylum Bacillota; class Clostridia; order TANB77; family CAG-508; genus CAG-492. Next base: position 2,956 of record CANPWE010000067.1, read on the forward strand.
TTTTATATCCATTTTCCATTTTTTCAACAAATTCTTTAGCTTGAGCAACTTCTATTGCTTTTTTTATTTGTTCATCTGTTCTATTATTTTTTCCATTATCTCCATAATCTACATTGTTTTGTACTGTATCACTAAATATTACTGCTTTTTGTGATATATATCCTATTTTATTATGTAAAAATTCTTGTGTATAATCTTTTACATTAATTCCATCTATCAATACCTCTCCATCAGTTGTATCATAAAATCTTGGTATTAGATTAATTAATGTGGATTTTCCAGATCCAGTAGAACCTATAAATGCAACAGTTTCTCCCTTATTTGCTTTAAATGATATATCTTTTAATACATATTCATCACCATCAGGATATTTAAAAGATACATTTTTAAATTCTACTATACCTTTTTGATTTGTTGTGTCTTTACTAATTTTTCCATCTTTTATAGTTATATCTGTATCTAATACTTCATTAATACGATTAGCAGAAACCTGTGCTCTAGGTAACATCATAAATATCATTGCCAACATTAAAAAAGACATAATAACCTGCATAGCATATGAACTAAAAACAACCATATTTCCAAAAATTTCTAATCTATCTATCATTTGTGCATCTTTTATTAGATATGCTCCAATTACATAAATTCCAAGTGTTAAAAAATACATAACTAAATACATTGTTGGAGATAAAATAGAAAATACCTTTTGATTAAATAATTGCTGTCTTGTAAGTTTATCATTTACATCTTCAAATTTATTTTGTTGATATTGTTCTGCATTAAATGCTCTTATAACTCTTATTCCAGTTAAATTTTCACGAGTTACTCCATTAATTTTATCAATTAATTTTTGAACTATTTTAAATTTAGGCATTACAATTACTATTATTACTGAAATAACACCTAATAATATTGCAACTCCTGCTCCTGTTAATGCACTCCATTGCCAACTTTTATTTAATATTTTTGTTATTGCCCAAATTGCTGTAATTGGTGCTTTTATCATTAATTGTAACCCCATAGCAATAAACATTTGTATTTGAGTAATATCATTTGTTGTTCTTGTAATTAAACTACTTGTTGAAAATTTCTTTACTTCATTCATTGCTAAATTTTCTACTTTATCAAACAGCTTTTTTCTTATTTTTTTTGAAAATGTTGCTGAAACATTTGCAATTATGTATCCTACAACAATACTATCAACTAAACTTGCTAATGCACATATTAGCATATATGCACCATTTTTTACAATTTCAGACATTTCACTTCCTTCTGTTTGTACTAATACTGTAATTTCTGTCATATAATCAGGCATTTTTAATTCTAACCATACTTGACCAAAAATCAATATAAAACAAACTAATGTAAAAATCCATTGTTTTTTGCCTAAATATTTTAATAATTTAATCATTTAATTTTTGCCTCCTTATAATTAATAAGTTAGTTAATAAATATATAGTACTATCGTTTATCTTTGATGTCAAGCAATTATTAAGATTTCAAATTTTGTATAATAAAATTCAATATTTTAAATTAAATAATTTGAAATTATAGTAATTTAAAATATTTTTTTGCATAAAATTCAATTTTTGTAAACATAATTATTTACATTTTACAATATTTGTAGTATAATAATTAAATACTGTGAATTACAGTTATTTGCATTTTAATTATATTACGAAAGGATGATTGATGTTATGGCTACTCACTATAACTGGAAAATCAAGCATGAATACTTTGAACTTATAGACAAAGAAGCTAAGACCCTTGAGGTACGGGTTGGATACTCTGATATAAGGAAAGTACAAAAAGGTGATATAATCACTTTTAAAGCTTATTCTAATGCTAAGTTTGAAGTTGTCCGTGTGACTCGCTATGATGATTTCATTGATATGCTTGATACAGAGGATCCCTCAAAATTGATGCCTGGTGTTAGCAAGTATAAAGCACTTGATATCTATCGGGAAATCTATCCTGAGGAAAAGGAAGCTTTAGGAGTGTATGTGTTTGAACTCAAAAAGCAAAAAAATAATGTACGGATGTATAAATTAAGCAGTTTTATCAACAATCACATGCTTTTTGGAAAAATTGCTCAGTCTGCATATTGTGTTACAGACCACATTTGCAGAGAGTACCCTAAACACTTCAACTGGTATTGGACCAAGCAAATCCCTAGAGTTCTTAATGGTACTGGTGAAGTTATTATCTGTACAATCGACAACAATATAGCTGGTGTTACCTTTTTAAAAAAGGATGACACAGAAGCAAAGATTTGCACATTGCTGGTAGTTGATAAATACAGAGGAAAACACGTTGCTACAAAACTGCTGAATAAGGCCTTCAAGTATCTGGATACCACAAAACCTTGTATTACAATCGCGGATTATAAAATTCCCATGTTCTCAGGAATTATCCAGAAGTATGGTTGGAAATTAACACAAACCACAAAAAGAGGATATTATAACAATATCTCTTCTGAATGTGTGTATAACGGATTTCTTCCTGAATGATTAATTAAAAAACACACTCATATATTCAACTGAATTATTGAGTGTGTTTTTTATTAAATTTTTTTTATACGTATTCCAACAACACCATATTTTTTTTGTTTTTCTGGTGTATAAAATCCTTTTAATACATTTAATAATTCTTCTTTTGTCATTGAATTATCAGCTAGTGCTTCTATATCAAAATCTTCAAATAATTCTTCAAAAGTATTATATCTCAACAATCCTATTACCTTTACTTTCATTGTAACTTCTAATTCTGGCTCCTTTTGAAAAATTATAGTATCCCCTATATTAATTTTTTTCTTTTTCTCATCATATAATCTTAATTCTATTTTTTTAGTTCCATTGTTAATATAATCAAAATATTTAGGTTGTAATTTTAATATATGTTCCATTTTTTACCTCCCATAAGAATTTTTTCTAAAACATTTTTTAAATTTTTTCTTAAATAACAGCACACATGTGTTATATAAAAAATAAAATAATTAATTGAAGGGTGTCCTAGAATAGAACACCCTTTTTGTTTTCATTCTCCCAAAAAAATTTTTTTTAAGCTTACAATTTTTTCACATCTTACCAAAAGTTCTGCAGTTTCTACATATATTCCGTCTTCAATTGAATCGTAATATTGTAGTGCTCTTTTCATTTCTGTTGGAATCAATTCAGGATTTTTTAACCATTCATCAATTTTTTCTGCCTGATTTTTTATTTCTCCTCCATACACAGTTATACACAAATAACAGAATTCTGATATCTTTTGTCCTTCGCAGTTATCTCCATACCGTAACTCGATTAAGTACAGAAATTCTGATATTAGTTTTCTGTATGATTCATTCATACAAAATACACTCCTTCTGTTCCAATGGTTGTAGCACCTTAAAACTCCTTCCTTGAGTGATAAGATACGGGATTTATAAACGATTAATATTAATATTATACTACATTATTTCCATTATTACAATAATTTTTTTAATTTTATCAATTTTATTTGATTTTTTTACTGTTACTATTTAACACTTCTCACATAACCAAACTTTGTAGAGTAGTCAAATTCAATAGTTATGTAAAAGGGATAAATA
>CANPWE010000068.1 GCA_947581895.1 uncultured Clostridia bacterium
CATTTTTTGATGTATTACTGTATATGCTGTGTTTGTATTTGCTGTCCATTTTGCATAGTATGTTGTGTTTTGTGATGATACTTTTGTTTGACTGGTTATTTGTTGTCCTCCTGTTTTTTCTGTGTACCATCCTTTAAATGTGTATCCTGCTCTTGTTGGTGTGCTTAAATTTCCTAGTTCTTCGTTGTATTTCTTTGTTACTTCTGTTTTGTTTGCGTTTTCATAGTTTTCGTCATATGTTATTTTTATTCCTGGTACTTGTGTTGTTTTTTCTTCTAATTCTTTTGCATTGTCTAAATTGTCTATTAGTTTTATTTTTGTTTTGTATGTTCCGTATTCGTTGTTGTGTTCTTCTATGCTTACATGGTATACCCATGTTGTTTCATCTGATTGTTTTGTTGCCCCTACTGTTTTTTTGTCATCTTCTCCATTGCTTTCTGTCCATGTTGTAATTTCTACTTTTTTTACTCCTGATTGTGCATCTTTTACTCCTTTTACATTTACATCATATCCCAATGTTGTTACATTTTGTATCTCTACTGCTGTTGTCTCTGGTGCTGTATTATCAAAATTAAATGCTTCTGATTTTAATGTAGTTGTATTGCTATTTCCTGCTACATCTTTTAATGTTTTTGGTACTACCCATAAATAATATGTTCCTGTTAATCCACTTCCTGTTGCTGTAAATGTTACTTGTTTTGCTCCTTTTGTGTAAGTTAATGTTGCAGGTGTATATTTTTCTGGTGCTTCTGTTAAGCTTGTACTCCATCCATATTCTATACTTGCTCCATCTGCTATTCCACTGTCATTATCTGCTATTGTTACTGTTACATTTTTTTCTTTTGTATATGTTGCATCTGAATTTGATTCTAGTGTTATTGTTGGATTTACTCTTTCTATATTTGTTATTTGATGTACTACGTATTGTCCTATGTTATTTGAGCTGTCTATTAATCTTGCATATATTGTTCCGTTATTTTCCATTGTTACTTCTTCTTTATAGTCTATCCAATCACTATTATTTTCTACATTTCCTTTGTTATATTGTAGTTTATATGTTGTTTCTGTTGTTGCTATTCCTACTTTTACATTTCCATTTGTCCATGTATTTGGTGTGTCTGTAAATGTTACATTTTTCTTATCTTTATCATTTAATTGTGGTACTGTTCCTGTAGTTATTTTTATTTCCTTTGCTTCTGTTTCATTTCCTGCTTCATCTATTGCTTTCATTTTTATTGTATATTCTGTATGTTGTAACAATTTTTCAAATGTGTAAGTTGATAGTTTTTTGTTATTTGTATTTGTTTCCCAAATTTGTCCTCCATCTTTACTAAACCAACATTCTGCTATTCCACTTCGTCCATCTTTTTCTGTTGCTTCTGCATCTTCTACTGTTCCTCCTACTGTTATACTGTCCGTCTTTACTTGTTGTGTATTAATTGTAAATGCATTTGGATTCAACCTATCTATATTAGTTATTGTTTTTTGTACATAATTATTTGTTTGTGTATCTCCTTTTTTCAATTTTACATATATTGTTGTATTATTATCATATACGTCTATTGGCTTTATATATGCATTCCAATGTGAAGTATCTGTTGAATATAATATTGTACTTTCTTTATATTCTTCTTTTGATGCATTTTTACTTATCTCAACTTTTATTGGTCCTTTTGTAGTTGTATTTTTCCAAGTTGTGTCATATTCAAATGTTATATCTGCTTGTTCTAACTCTCCCATTGCATTTATTTCTTCTTCTGTTCCTAAAAATCTTGTTCCATCTGCTTTTACTTCAAAAATTCCATATTCTGTTGGTACTTTTAGTGTTAATACTCCATTTTCGTCTGTGCATCTTTCCCATGTATCTTCTGAAGCTTTAAACATTTCATTTTGTCTTAAAAGTGCTTCTACGTTATCTAATACTTTATCTGCTGTCCATTGTTCTTTTCCTTCTTCTAAGTGTGTTTTTGCTACTGCTAAATCTATTGCATCTTGATATTCTGCTTTTTTATACTCTGTTTTTGCACTTTCTGTGTTTGTTAATATTCCATCTCCATCTGTTAATGTTGCTATTGCTATTCCAGACATGATTAATAGCACTAGTATTGTTACTACCAATGATACTAGTGTTATCCCTTTACTTTTACTATTTTTTAATTTCTCTTTTTTCATATGTTTCTCCTTTTATACATAATAATCCTTATTGATTTTATAGTACATTTTTATTTTATTAAAATCAATATGTTATTTTTTCCATTTTACTAATTATTACATTTTTTATTTTTGATTTTTCTACGGAAATTCGACATTTTCTGTTTTAGACTTTTTTTATTAAATGTTTGTATCATTTATATTACAACACAAAAAAATTAGAAAATGAGAAATGTTTACGTTGACTGTAATGCTTGCCAATACGTTAAATTTTTTCATTTTCTAATTTTTTAATTTATTTTAATTTCATCGAAAGTAGCTTTGAAATACCATTTTCCTCCATTGTAACACCATAAACTGTATCTGCTGCTTCCATTGTTCCTTTTCTATGTGTTATTACTAAAAATTGAGTATCTTTTGCAAATTTTTTTAAATATTCAGCATATCTAAAAACATTTACATCATCTAAGGCCGCTTCAATTTCATCTAATACACAAAATGGTGCTGGGTTTATTTTTAGTATTGCAAATAATAACGCAATTGCAGTAAATGCTTTTTCGCCTCCAGATAGTAGCATCATATTTTGAAGTTTCTTTCCTGGTGGTTGTACAGTTATATCTATTCCACATTCTAGTATATTTTCTTCATCAGAAAGTGTTAATTCTGCTTTACCTCCGCCAAATAGTTCTTTAAATACTTCTCCAAAATTTTTGTTTATTAACTCAAATTGTTTTTTAAATTGTTCTTTCATTATTTCTGTCATTTCTTGTATCATTTTTCTTAATTTAGACATTGTATTTTCTAAATCTAAACGTTGCTCACTCATAAAATCATATCTTTCCTTAAGTGTTTTATATTCTTCTATTGAGTCAACATTTACGCTTCCCAAATCTCGTATTTCGGTTCTTAAATTATTTACTTTTTTCTGCACTAGAGATATATTTTCAGGCTTTTGGTATTCTCCTGCATTATTTGGAGTTAATTCATATTCTTCCCACATTTTATTTATAATTTGGTTTAAATCTTCTTCTGTTTTTGATTTTTTTGCATCTAATTTAACTATTTGTGCTTTTAATTCTTCTATTATTTTAAATTCATCTGTTATTTCATTTTCTTTATTTGCAAGTTTTGAGTTTTTGTCAATTCTCTCTTGTTTTAAAGTCTCTATTTTACTGCTACTATTTATTACATCTTGCTTTATTTCTTCTATTTTTGCTTTTATTTCTTCTATTTGTTTTTCTAGATTTATATTATCTAATAGTATTTGTTCTATTTGTTTATTTTTATTTTCAATACTTGTTTTGTTGTTTTCTATATCTTGTTTTATCATATCTGAAATTTCGTTTATTGAACTTTCACTTTCATCAAATGAAGATACTGAAATTTTTAAATTAGTAATATCATAATTTAAATCATCTATATATTTTTGGTTGTCTTTGTTGAGTTCTGCAAATTCTGTAATTATTTTTGTATTTTCTTTGCTTTGATTAGTTAAAATTTCTATTTCTTCTTGCATTTTAGTTTTATCTATTTTAATTTCTTCTTTTTGTTTATCAATATTAGAAAATTCATCTTTTAATTTTTGAAGTCTACTTTCTAATTTTTGAATATTTTCATCTATTGCAATTACTTTTTGTTTGCCTGTTGCATATGTTATTTCAATATCTTGTAATTCTTTTTCTAAACTTGAAGCTTCTTCTAAAATATCTTGTGTTGATGATATATATTCTTGTTTTTCTTTTTCAATCTTTTCTATTTTTACTTTGAGATTTTTTACTTCTTTTTCAAGACTTTCTATTTCTCTTCCACGGCCTAATATATTTACAGTTTTTTTAGTAACTGATCCTCCTGTGATTGCTCCCGATGGGTTAATAACATCTCCTTCTAATGTAATTATTCTAAATGAATATCCATTTTGTTTTGCAATTTTTATACTATTATCCATATTATCTACAATTACTGTTCTACCTAGTAAATTTAATATTACTTGTTCATATTTTTTATCAAATTTAATTAAATCTGAAGCTATTCCTATTACTCCATCTTTTCCTTTTATTTTATCTAGTTTTTTCCCTTTAACAGCTGAAATTGGTAAAAATGAGGCTCTTCCTAAATTGTTTTTTCTCAAATGTTCTACTAGTTTTTTTGCATCTTCTTCGGTTTCTGTGACTATATTTTGAAGACTTGCTCCTAAGCACATTTCTATTGCAGTTTCGTATTCTTTTGGAACTTCTATAATATTTGCTAATACTCCATGCATACCTTTACCTAATTCTTTAATTTGTTCACAATCTTTTAGTAAGGATTTAACACTTTTTATATATCCTTCTTTTTCTTTTTCTGTTTCTATTAAAAATTTTAATTTTGATTCTTTTATTCTCATCTCACTTGAAAGAGTATTTATATTTTCTTCATAGTTTTTTATTTTATTTTCGCTTTCATCTCGTTTTTTACTTATTTCTTCTAAATTTGATATTAACGAATTTCTTTTACTTTCTATTTCATAAAATTCTTTTGAAATTTCATCTTTTTTTATTCTAGTACTGTCTAATTCCGAGATGTTTGATGATTTTTCTTGTTTTATTTGTTCTTGCCTTTTCTCTAAATTTTCTAAATTTGCATTTTGTGTACTTATTTGCGTGCTTAGTTCATATTTTTTATCTGTATTTTGTTCTACTTGTTTTTTATATTCCTCTATTTCTAATTCTTTGCTTGAGAGTGTGTTGGTTAATTTATTTAATTCTTCTTGTTTTTCTTTTAATTCTTTTTCAAATTTTTCTTTGTTCTCTTTTAGATTATCTTTTTTGGCTTGTTTTTGTTTAATTTCTTGTTTTAATTCTTCTATTTTTTTGTTTGTTTCCTCTATTTCTTTTTCGAATCTTGTTTTATTTTCTTTATTATTTTCAATTCTTGCTTTTGAAAGATTTATATCTGAATTTAATTGTTCTATTTGTTTTTGGCTTTCAAATCCAATATTTTGCATTGATTCTATCTTTTCTGTTATTTCGTCTATTTGATTTTTTAGCTCTTCTTTTAATTGTTTAATTCTCTCAAGTTTTCCTTCTTCTTGATTGCAATTTTCTTTAATTATTTCTTCATCTTCAATAATTTTTTCTAAATCTTTTTTGTATTTTTCTATGTTATATATAAATAGTCCAATTTCTACGTTTTTTAGTTCTTCTCTTAAGTTTAAGAATTTTTTTGCTTTTTCTGCTTGCTGTTTTAATGGATCTATATTTGCTTCTATTTCTGTTAAAATATCGTTTATTCTAAGAAGATTAAGTTTAGTATGTTCTAATTTTTTTTCACTTTCTTCTTTTCTTGTCCTATATTTTACAATTCCTGCTGCTTCTTCAAATATATTCCTTCTATCTTCTGATTTATTGCTTAATATTTCATCTATTTTACCTTGTCCAATTATTGAATATCCATCTTTTCCAATACCTGTATCCATAAATAGTTCTGATATATCTTTCAGTCTACAAGGTACCTTGTTTATATAGTATCCTGTTTCTCCACTTCTATATATTTTTCTTGTAACTGTAACTTCAGAGTATTCAATTGGTAATGCCCCATCTGTGTTATCAAATATTAATGATGCTTCGGCGAATCCTAATGATTTCCTGTTTTGAGTTCCAGCAAATATTACATCTAAAGATTTTGTTCCTCTTAAGGATTTCATACTTTGCTCTCCTAAAACCCATCTTATACTATCTGAAATATTACTTTTTCCAGAGCCATTTGGTCCTATTACACTTGTTATTCCTGGCATAAATTCTAATACTGTTTTGTCAGCAAACGATTTAAATCCTTGTAGTTCTAGTCTTTTTAAATACATCTATTCTCACCTTTATTTTTGTTTTTTATTTTCACATATTTTATATCATTATTATTGTTTTTTTTCAATGTTTTTGTCGATTTTTTAAAAACTATTGTAAAATTTTATGTTTTATGTTTTAATATATATGCAATTTTTTTTAATTGCTTATTCAATTTTTATTAAATCTATTTATAATTGATAAGTCAAAAAATTTTATCAGAAATTTATTCTAAAAAAAATCTTTATATTATTTTTTAGGAAAGGAGGAATACAAATTTTAACTAATATATTAATTTAAATTTATATATTTTTATAATACCATGAAAATATTGAAAAGCAATTGAAAAAAATATTAAAATTTATTATAATATTAAGGAGGAATTGTATGGACGATACAAATATTACTAAATTAACTATGAAAAATGATATTATGTTTAAAGCATTTT
>CANPWE010000069.1 GCA_947581895.1 uncultured Clostridia bacterium
GTTTTTGGTAGTACTAAAAACTACCGCTTTTGGTTTTATTTCTCTAAAGGTTTATTGTTTATTTTTCAATGTACTTTGTGTGTTCTTCTTATTCAGAAGACGATTTTGATTTTAACATTTTTTTGATATGTTGTCAACACTTTTTTCAAACTTTTTTTAATTTTTTTTGTGTTGATTTTTATCAAATCTTTTATGTTATTTCATTGCTCTCACAACGATATTAATCTTACCATGGTCTATCAAAAAAGTCAACACTTTTTTTAATTTTTTTTTGATTTTTTTACTAGTATTTTTTTCCACTTAGCAAAGTACTGATTTTATGCACTTTTTCAAAAATATTTCTGTATAACTCTTTATCTATTTTTTCGACATCTGTATATTTTATGTCTTTTTTTTCTAATATATTTTCGACATTATTTTTAATTTGAATTACATAATTATAGTTAAACTTTATTTTCTCTATTCCCAAATTAAACATAATATCTACACAAACTTTGTTTTTATTATTATTTATATTAGTAGAGTATGTTATTTCAGATATTGAATCAAGTATAGTATTTATTATATTACCTATACCTTGAAAATTAATTTCTTTATTTTTTACATCTGACTGCTTGATTATAATATTGTTTTGATTATTATCTATTTGTATACTTATTGTTCTATTATTTTTTAACACTAATTCTGTTTTTATGACATTTTTTTCATCTTTATTTATTATAATAGAAATAAACTCTTTTCCTTTTGTTTCTTTTAACTCAAATTCAGTTATCATTCCATTTATTTTTTCTTTTATATAATTGATATCACAATATTTGTCTTCACCATTTAAAAGTTTAATCTTTTGACTTATAAATCTTAAACTTGTTTCATCATTATATAATTTTTTTAATATTTTTATTATTAGCTCTTTTGCTTCTTCTTCAGAAATATCGATTTTATATGATATAATTTGACATTTTTCATCATCTTTATAATTAATTGTTTTACTATAATTCTTATTTCTTATAATTTTTTTAAAAATAGGAACATATTCTTTTAGAATATGATTTTTTTCTTCCTTTGTTATTGAAAACAATTCTATTAAATTTATTTGTCTTATTTGATTAGGAATAAAATTTGTATTTTCTATGCCAAATTTTTGAGCAAGCTGTTTTAGATTTTTGTTTTCAAAACCTATATAATCTGTAGTCAAATAATCATTTTTTATTATAAAATAATCATTGTCTTTAATAATGGAAGAATTTTGTATATTTTTATTATTATATTTTAATTCTATATTTGTGTTTGTTATTTTTTTTATATTATCCCCTTTTTCACTTACTTCCACATTTATTGGTTTTATAAAACCATATTTACTTGAAATAGAAAATTCACTATCTTTTATATAATATGAGTTCTTTAAATATCTGTTATATATTTTTACTCTCTCATTGGAAAAAATATTTGTAGTTTTTTTTATTTCTTCTAAAAAATATTTCCAAAACAATTGCTCTTTAGACTTTAATATATCTGTTTTCATATACAAATTTACTATTAATATAGAAATCACTAAAATTATAACTATTACGACATTTTTTCTTTTTTTACTTTTATTTTTGAATAAAATAATTTCATTATTACACATAAATAATCTCATTCCTTCTTGCCTTTTATAAACATTACATCTACAAAAGACAAAAGTTTCTAATTTAATTAATTATACTTATTATATACTTTATAAACAAATTATTTTTTATTACAATATTCACGTTGTCTAAGTGCTTCATATATAACTATCCCTGTTGATACAGATGCATTTAAAGATGTAATTTTTCCTTTCATTGGTATTTTAACTATAAAATCGCAATTTTCCTTTACCAATTTTCCCATTCCAAAACCTTCACTTCCTATAACTATAGCAAGAGGTCCAGTTAGATCCTGATTATAGTGGTATGTGTTTGTATCCATATCAGTTCCACAAATCCATACATCCTTTTCTTTTAAATATCTAATTGCTTCATTTATATTGTTTACTCTTGCAATATTCATATGTTCAACTGCACCAGCTGCGACTTTGGAAACAGTACTATTTACTCCAACAGCTCTTCTTTTAGGTATTATTATTCCATGAACACCTGCAGTTTCTGCAGTCCTTATAATAGCACCTAAATTATGTGGATCTTCTATTCCATCTAATATTAATATAAACGGATCTTCATTCCTATTTTTTGCACAATTTAAAATATCATCTATATCACAATATTCATAAGGTGGTACAATTGCTATTACTCCTTGATGATTATCTGATGTTGACATTTCTTCTAACTTTTTTCTATTTACTTCTGCTATAATAACTTTCTTTTCTTTTGCCATTGCCAAAATTTTATTAATAGAACCATTTTTATCTCCATTAGTAATAAATATTTTATTAATATCTCTACCTGATTCCAATAATTCTATAACTGCATTTCTTCCTTCTACTTGATCATTATATTGTTTCTGTTCTTCTTTTTTATTCACTTTACTCATTTTTTTGTTAAACCTCCATAATCATTAGACACTATTTATAAAACATATTTTAAATCTCACACGCTAATTCATTCATTAAGTCATGTACTGAAATTATTTCTTTTACTTTTTCAACATTACTACCACAAAATACAAGCCCTTTATTTATATTACCTTTTACAGCATTTATTAATGCTTTTGTTATGCAATATGGTGTATTTGCTATATTACAAGTTTTAATACAATTATAACATTTATCTATATAACATTTTTCATTTTCTGTTTTTTTGATGAATTCATTATAAATTGCCCTTCCTGGCATACCTACAGGACTTTTTATTATTCTAATATCTTCTTTATTGGCATCTATATAAGCTTTTTTAAATTTTTCATCAGCATCACATTCTTTAGTTGCAACAAACCTTGTTGCCATTTGAACTCCAGATGCTCCTAAATTCAAATATTTTTTTATATCTTTATTATCCCATATTCCTCCAGCACTAATTACTGGTATTTCTTTTCCTGTTTCATTTTCTATCTCTTTTATATATTCTACCACTTCTACAGTTATATCCTCTAATTTTGGTTTATTTTCTTCATCTAATTCTTCTTTTTTAAATCCTAGATGTCCTCCAGCTTCTGGTCCTTCTATAATAATCATATCTGGAATATAGTCATATTTATTTATCCAATGCTTTACTATTAATTTACAACATCTTAAAGAAGAAACTATTGGTGCAATTTTTGTTTTTGTCCCTTTAATAAATTCTGGCAAATCTTTAGGTATTCCCGCTCCTGAAATAATTAAATCAATTTTTTGTTTTACACACTCCTTTACTATAGTTGCATATTCTTTCATTGCTACCATAATATTTACACCTAATATTTTATCTTCACCTGCTATATCTCTTGCTAATTTTATTTCTTTACCAATAGCCCTTAAATTTGCTTTTATAGGATTAGTATTAAAATCTTCTTCTTGATATCCAATATCTGCTGTTGAGATTATTCCAATCCCTCCTTCTTTACTTACAGTCCCTGCCAATTTGTGTAATGAAACTCCTACACCCATTCCACCTTGAATTATAGGATATTTTGATTGCTTGTCTCCAATTCTTATACCTTTCATAATATTCCTCCTAATTTATATTTTTTATATATAAATTACTTACCTATAATACAAAATATATGAAATGCTAAGTGCATCCATTTTTTCTTATAAAATATTAGTTTTATTATATCTTAAAATCCCCCTTTATTAGTAAATAAAATTTTATATATCCTTATATATCTTTAATTATGATTATTTTCTTCTATCATATAAATTGTAAATTTTTAGTATAATTTATATAAACAATTAATACATTTATAATAAATTATTATTTGTTAGCTAGTATTCTAGCATAAAATAAAGTAATTATCAACTACTCTATTTTTCTGAAATAAATTACATGAAATTAATTATTGTAATTATTTTTATATTAACTTAATTTTTAGAACTTATTACATTATTCTAATTCATCACATTTAAAAATTTCCCCATTAATATCAATAATTTCTGATATAGGTATCTCTTTTTTGTTATCCAATATAATTAAATTCCTATATTCATCAATTTTTTTTACATTTCCTACTACATTCACATATCTTCCACCATTTTTTCGAGAATCTGGAATAAAATATTTAACTTCTATTCTAGGATTTAGATATATATTATTTTGTATTAATTTAATTTTTTCATCTAGAATTATTCTTAATTCATCAGTAATATCTTTTCTCTCATTTGTTAATCTTGCTGTTTCTTTAACTTGACCCTCATATCCTGTTAATGCTGCAAAAGGTGCAAATTGTGCTGACCTTTCTTCTATTGTCATTTGTGGATGTTTTTTTGACACATGATGTGGTAAATTAATAATATCATTATATTCTTCAATATTATCATTCATATTTACAACTCTCCTTTATTCTTTATGTCCCCCTATTTGACCATTCCTTTCTATAGTTGTACCACCTTCCTCAAAATTCATTCCCTTTAAAATAGCATTTTTCCCATATTTTCTTTTTATATTAATCATTACATTCTGAATATCTTTTTCACGTTTTTCCTTTTCTTTCTCTTTATTCAATTCCTCATAATTAGTAAACAAATCAACTTGTTCATAAAACTGTTCATCTTCTAAAAAAGATTCATCAACAACATTGTTTGCTGTAATATTAATCCTTCTTATCAATAGTTTTTTATTTATAATTCTTTCATATAATTTTATTACTGCATCCATAATAAGTTTTGTTGATGATGTTTTATGTTCCAAATTTATTGTTCCATGTGCATGTTTTGGAACTTTTCGACCATATCTATCTATAGTAATCTCCCCATTATATTTCTCACCTATTATTTCATTTTTTAGGTTATCTATATCATACCCAATAGTTAATACTATTTGACTTGTAACTAATTTTTTTTCAACTAATTCTAATGTAAGTAACTCTGTCATTTCTTTTATTATAAGTTTTGTTTTTTCATAATCATATGGACAATGTAAAACTTGTCCTGAACTTATACTATTTGAAAGTGGTTTATAAGATTTTATACTTTCAATAGTACATGGTTCCCATCCCCATGCATGATCAATTAATAACTCTGCATTTATACCAAATAATTTATACAATAATTCTTCATTTTCTACTGAAGTTCTTGCTATATCTCCCATTGTGTAAATTCTATGTGCCTCTAATTTTTTTGCATAACCTTTACCCACTCTCCAAAAATCAGTTAATGGCCTATGATTCCACAAATATTTTCTATAAGACATTTCATCCAACCCAGCTATTCTAACCCCATTTTTATCTGGTTTTACATGTTTAGCTACAATATCCATTGCTATCTTACAAAGATACAAATTAGTTCCAATACCAGCTGTTGCAGTTATTCCTGTTGTTTTATATACATCTTGTATTACTTTTGTTACTAATTCTCTAGCAGACATTTTATAATATCTTAAATATTTTGTTATATCACAAAACACCTCATCAATTGAATACACATATATATCCTCAGCTGAAAAATATTTTAAATAGATATTATAAATATTGGTACTATATTTCATATAATATGACATTCTTGGTGGTGCTATAATATAGTCGAGTTGTAATTGAGGGTTAGATTTTAATTCTATAATATCATAAGATTTACTAATAAATGTATGTTTAGGTGCTTTTCTTTTTCTTTCAATATTTATTTCCTTAACTTTTTGTATTACTTCAAACAATCTTGCTCTTCCTGATATTCCATAAGATTTTAAAGAAGGACTTACTGCAAGACAAATAGTTTTCTCAGTACGACTACTATCTGCAACAACTAAATTAGTAGTAATTGGATTAAGTCCTCTTTCTTTACACTCAACTGAAGCATAGAAACTTTTTAAATCTATTGCTATATAAATACTCTGTTCTTTCTCTTGCATAAGTTACCTCCACAATCAATTTATATTTAATTATACTACTAAATTCATTTTTTGTAAACACCTGTTTGCATTTTTTAAAAAAAATATTTACAATTTAATACTTTTCACATAACAAAAATTTTATAGAGTAGTCAAATTCAATAGTTATGTAATGCTTTTGCAGGAGACCATCAAAAAATCCAAGATAAGTATGGCTGTTGACATATATTATTTTGAAAATGTGGCTTAAGTGGGGACCGGCTAGC
>CANPWE010000070.1 GCA_947581895.1 uncultured Clostridia bacterium
GCCAGTAAGCGTACGGAATGTTAATATATTTATCCCTTTTACATAACTATTGAATTTGACGGCTTATTGCAAAACTACTAAACAATAACTAAACTGATAAAATTATATTTAACTCCTCCATTAAATTTTTATATTTTACAAAAAAAACATCTTTATCTTTTACTTCATCTGAATTTTCCATTTCACCTATAATAACAGTAGCACTTTCTATATTTATCTCTTTACCAGTATACTCTTCTTTTTTATTTAAAACATTAGAAAAGCTCATTTTTAAATCTTCTACAGAATTTTTTAGTTGTTCCCAATCTTCTAATACTGCATATTTATAACAAACTAATAAATTATATTTGCTATATATCAAATTCGTATCTTTATCAGAACCATATGTTTTCACAAATTGAGGTAAAAATGAATATAAATTAATTACATTATCCATAGTTGCAAACTCATCTTCATTTTTTACAGAAACAGCAAGATTATCAATACTATTACTAAAATTATCTAATTGTTCAGATGAAATACCTTCTTTCTTTAAATCCATTGAAACTACAGTCCATGTAGAATATAAATTTTCAATTTTACTTTTTAAATCATCCCAATTTATTTGTTTCTCTTTTCCTAAAATATTATCTGTTACCATTGAAAAACTTTTATTTATTTCACTTGAACTTTTGTTTTTTTCTTTTGAATCCTGTGAACCACCTTGTTGTTCACTATTTCCACTTCCTTCACTACTTTGTTCATTTGATCCACCTTCTCCTTGCTGTGATTCAGATTTTTCAGATTCATCTTGAACCTTTTTTACTTCAACTTTATATTTAGCATAATTTATATTATTAAGTTTGTTAACTATTGAAACCAATTCACTATCAATATATGCTATTTCTGTATTAACTTTTTCCTCCATACTTGTTTCATTTGCATTAGAATTATTGCACCCTGTTAAAGAAATTATTAGTATAACCATATTTAAAATACATAAGTTTAATTTTAATATTTTTTTCAAATAATCACCTCTATTTGTTATCATTCCCCAAAAATTACCTTTTATTCTAATGTATATATATTTATAAAAATAAAATAATAATATAAGAAGATTTTTGTTAAGAATATTTGTATAGAAAATTTATTTTTTTAGAGATTATATAATTATATGGGAAAGGACGAAATCATGCAGGCAATAGTACGTTTATATAGTGTTTTACCAAATGAAATTGAAAAATTTTTAACACATTTTTATGGTACGAGTTCATTTGACAAAAGTAATATTTATGAAAAACAATGGCAAAAAAATTATCCCAATCCAGTAGAGATTGTAGATATTATAGGTGCATATATAGAAAATATAGATGATTATAATTTATCTATGTGGGTTAGTATAGATAGTGGTGTATTTATTAAGGTTACAGAAGATAATGCTGATGAATTAATAAGATATTTATATGAAAGATTCCCTTATTAATTAAACAATAATCTCTCTAATTTTATAATAAACCCACTTATTAATAATGTGGGTTTATTAATAGATATTTTCAAATAAAAATATGTCATAATTAACCTATTAATAGGACAAAAATGACATATTTTAACTAATTAATCATCTAATTCAAAATCATCGTCTGACTCTGTATCTTCGTTTCCACTAACTATTATTTCAATAATAGGTTGCTCTATAATCTCTTGTTCACTTACATTATTAAAATTTTCTGATACATTATCATTTCTTGTTTGTGTTTCTTCATTATTATTTTGTGTATCATTAGCTTCCATATTATTTGTTTCTGTATTACTTATCTCTGCATTGTTTGTTTCTGTATTATTGTTTTCTGTATTATTTGTTTCTGCATTATTTATTTCTGTATTATTGTTTTCTGTATTATCTGTCTCTGTATTATTTATTTCTGTATTATTGCTTTCTATATTATTTGTCTCTGTATTGTTTATTTCTGTATTATTGTTTTCTGTATTATTTGTCTCTGTATTGTTTATTTCTGTATTATTGTTTTCTGTATTATTTGTCTCTATATTGTTTATTTCTGTATTATTGTTTTCTGTATTGTTTATTTCTGTATTGTTTGTTTCTGTATTATTGTTTTCTGTATTATTTGTCTCTGTATTGTTTATTTCTGTATTGTTTGTTTCTGTATTATTGTTTTCTGTATTATTTGTCCCTGTATTGTTTATTTCTGTATTATTGTTTTCTGTATTATTTGTCTCTCTATTATTTATTTCTGTATTATTGTTTCCTGTATTATTATTTTCTGTATTGTTTGCTTCTGTACTATTTGTCTCTCCATTATTATTTTCAGCATTATTTATTACTACATTATTTGTTTTTGCTAATTCTACATTAGTATTTGTATTTGTTTTAGTTTCATTAGTTTCAACTTCTTGTAAAGCACCACATTTAGGACAAAATTTAGCATCTTTATCTATTTGAGCAGCACATTTGTAACATAAACGTAATTTTTTTAAAGAAAGTATTTCATTATTCATATCTTCAATTTCTTTAGCATAAGCATCAATTTTAGAACATTCTTCTATTAGTTCATCTTTTATATTAATATTTTCTTCTCTAATATGTTTTTCATAAACTTTTTTTCCAATTTCAATGTATAACTTTTCAATTTTAGCTTTGTCATCATTAATTAAAGATTTTAATTTTAGCTCTCTTGCTATTTTATTAGTTTTTTCTGCAGTATTTTTATATGTCTCACTTGCCTTTTTACTTAGACCATCAAAAAATCCCATAATATACCTCCTCTTATTACTTATTATAAATATTTTTATGAAAAATATTCAAAATTTGTGTTACAATTTAACTCTTTTTTTTATTACCAATATTTTTTTATTTAATATTATAAATTTAATTTATAAATTATTCAGCTTTTCTTTCTCTGGTCATTAAACTTCTAACCGCTTCTTCTAATTTCAAATTATTATATAAAACATCATAAACAGCACTTAAAATTGGCATTTCAACATTATATTTTTTAGCTAATTCATATGCCACATCAATATTATCTATACTTTCAATTGTCATACCTACTTCTTTTTTAGTTTCTTCTAAAGTTTTACCAGCACCTATTAATTTTCCTGCTTTTCTATTTCTACTATGTTCACTTAAACATGTTACAAGTAAATCACCAAATCCACTTAAACCATAAAAAGTTTCCTTATTTCCACCCATTGCAACTCCTAATTTTGTAATTTCTGCTAATCCTCTTGTAAGTAATGCTGCAAATAAGTTATCACCTAATTTCATTTGAACTACAATTCCTGCACATAATGCTAATATATTTTTTAATGCTGCACCAGCTTCTACTCCTTTTACATCTTTAGAAGTATATACCCTCATATTTTCACACATAAAAACATCTTGCATAAGTTTTAATAAATCATCATCTTCTGAAGCTGCTACTAAAACTGTTGGTGCACCTATTGAAACTTCTTCTGCATGACTTGGCCCAGATAAAACTCCAATCTTTGCATCAGGTATCTCTGATTTTATTACTTCATCTAATGTTAATAAAGTATCTTTTTCAAATCCTTTAGAACATATTATTATTGGCTGATTTGTAACATATTTTTTATATTCTCTTACCGTATTTCTTGTAAATTTTGATGGTGTTACATGTAATATAATATCAGTATCTTTTATTGCTTCTTCATAACTTAATGTACACATTATACCATCTGGAATTGTTACATTAGGTAAAAAAATACATTTCTTTTCATTATTAATCACATCTGCTTCATCTTTTGCAAAAGACCATATTTTTACAAAATTTCCTAACTTAGCTAGATGAATTGCAAGTGCTACCCCCCAGCTTCCACTACCTATTATTGCTATTTTTTTCATAAATACCTATCATTCCTTTCGCTAATTTTTAAAACTTATCCTATTTTCATTTCCAGAATATATTCTTTTTAAATTTGATCTATGATTAAATATTACTAAAACTGCCATTGCAATTCCGAAAAATACATAATTATATCCACTTACAATATAATTATATGATATAAATATAGTTAATACTGGAAATAATATAGCTGCCATTATTGAACCTAGTGAAACCATTCTTGTTAATGCAATAACTACTAATCCAAATACCAAGCAAATTACTCCTATTAATGGATTTATAAATAATAATACTCCTAAAGAAGTTGCAACACCTTTTCCTCCTTTAAATCCAAAAAATGCTGGAAAAGTATGTCCTAATACTGCAAAAAATCCAGCTAATTGAACTAAAATTGCAGGATTTGCTTCATTAACAATTTTACCTAATAAATATGCAATTAATATAGCTATCAAACCTTTAGAAACATCTAATATTAAAGTTAATGCTGCAGCACCTTTACCTACACTTCTTAACATATTTGTTGTTCCTGCATTTCCACTACCCTTTTCCCTAACATCAAAACCTGCTAATCTTTTACTTAATATTACTGAAAAATTTACACTTCCTATTGCATATGCAATTACTGACACTAATATATATGCGAATACCATAATTAATTCCTCCTTTTTTCTTTTGCTATGCGTATTTTACTAAATTACGCTTGCCAATTTTTTATTCATCTAATTTTTCTCGTACAATCATTCTAATTGGTGTTCCTGTTAAAATAAATTCTTTTCTTAATTGATTTACCAAATACCTTTCATATGAAAAATGAAATAATTGTTTATTATTTACAAAAACAACAAATGTAGGTGGTTTTGTACTTGCCTGTGTCATATAAAATATTTTCAATCTTTTTCCTTTATCTGTAGGTGGTTGAACTATTGCTATTGCCTCATTTAAAACCTCATTTAATACAGATGTTGGTATTCTCATTGCATTTTGATTTGCCACATTATTTATTAATTCATATAATTTATTTACTCTTTGTCCTGTTTTTGCTGATATAAATATTATTGGTGCATAAGACAAATATGCTAATTTATTATAAATTTCTTTTTTATATTTTTCTACTGTTCCATTATCTTTTTCATATTCATCCCATTTATTTACTGCAATTATAATAGCTTTACCAGCTTCATGTGCCTCACCTGCAATTTTAGCATCTTGTTCTGTTACACCTTCATTTGCATCTATCATTAATATACACACATCTGCTCTTTCTATTGCCAATAAAGTTCTCATAACACTATATCTTTCAAGATTTTCTGTAACTTTACTTTTTCTTCTAATTCCAGCTGTATCTATAAATACATATTTTCCAAATTCATTTTCAAACTCAGAATCTATTGCATCACGAGTTGTTCCTGCTATATTACTTACTATTACTCTATTTTCTCCTAAAATTTTATTAACTAATGAAGATTTTCCTACATTAGGTTTCCCTATAATAGCAACTTTTATAATCTCATTATCATCTGAATTATCATTATTTTTAGGAAGCTCATCATATATAGCATCTAAAACATCCCCTATTCCTATAGCATTTACACTAGATACCGGATATGGATCACCTAACCCCAAATTATAAAATTCATATATATCATCTGATGTTTTCCCATAATTATCTGCCTTATTACATATTAAAACTACAGGTTTTTTTGATTTTTTTAGCATTAAAGCAATTTCTTTATCTGCTTGTGTCACACCTTGTTTTAAATCTGTTACAAATAATATTACATCAGCTATTTCAACTGCCATATCAGCTTGAGAACGCATTTGTGATACTATTATATCATCACTTTCAGGCTCTATCCCACCTGTATCTATCAAAGTAAAATCCATTCCTCTCCAATTAGTATCTGCATATATTCTATCCCTTGTAACTCCTGGACTATCTTCTACTATTGAAATTCTTTTACCTACTATGTAATTAAAAAATGTAGACTTACCTACATTTGGTCTACCCACTATTGCTACTGTTGGTTTTCCCATTTTTTCACCTCTTTACGCTCTATATTGTATAACAAATTTTTATATTAGTCAACTTTTATATTCCCCACATTTTGCCACTACCCCATTTTTCTAAAACAACAAAATTTTATAGAGTCTTTTGAGTAGCCGGAAAGTGGTAGTAAGAGTGGAGATGTGGATATATATTGTTTTAAAAATGTGGCTTAAGTGG
>CANPWE010000071.1 GCA_947581895.1 uncultured Clostridia bacterium
ACGGAATGTTAATATATTTATCCCTTTTACATAACTATTGAATTTGACGGCTTATTGCAAAAGTATTAAACAATAACGTGATAAAATAAAAAAAGGCTGTCCCATATTGTAAAATGCCCTATAATCTTATATAATATATATGCATTTAAAGCAAACTACTATTGTAAATATTATTTTACAAAACAACACTTTAATGGAAAGGAGAAATATTCCAATATAATTGGTTTACACATATTATGAATAATAAATATATTGAACTATCATTTTTTTTTGACGAATTTTGTCAAAATTGCAAAAAAGTTATCACAAAAAAATTTGTAAAAAGTGAAATAATAACAACATATATAGCCAAAAGACAACAACTTTGTTTATTAAAATCAGGAGAAGCAGATTTAATAAGATATGATTTTAATGGAAATAAAACTATAGTTGAACATTATATGGCAAATAATATTTTTGGCGAAATTTTTTATAATGTAACAACAAATAATGAACTATTTGTTGAAGCAAAAAGTAAATGTGAAGTATTATTTTTTGACTATGAATTTATTGAAAATAAATGTACCACAAATTGTACATACCACAAAAAAGTTATTCAAACTCTTCCTAACTTATTATTAACTCAAATAAATTCTTTAAATACTAGAATTGAAATTTTAAGTAAACGTACTATAAGAGAAAAACTATTAACATATTTCAATATAATAGCAACTAAAAATATAAGTAAATCTTTTTCTCTTCCATTTTCATTAACTGATTTAGCAGATTACTTAAGTGTAGATAGAAGTGCAATGATGAGGGAACTTTCATATCTAAAGAATGATAATATCATTGAAAAAAATGGTAATAGAATTACTTTATTATATTAAAATGGTAATAACCGAATTTTTATATTTTTCAGTTATTACCATTTTTATTTCTCAAAATTATTCTAAATAATTATTGATTTATACATATTAACATAATTATATAGTTTGTACTAATTTTAAGTCTTATATATTTCATTTTATATTTGTTTATAATTTAATTGTTTATATTTTACTTGTTTCATATATTATTCAACTTTAGTTCCACATTCTCCACAAAATTTTTCATTTTTACCTAATTTTTTTCCACAATTTGGGCACACTTTTTCTCCTGGTTTTTTAGTACCACATTCTCCACAAAATTTTCCAGTAGCTTTATTTCCACAATTTGGACAAATCCATTCATTAGATTGTGTACTTTCTGTTTTACTATTATCACCAGATTGATTAGGTGATTGTGATGCATTATTTGCATCTGGCTGAGCATTTTGTTGTGGTATATTGTTCATATTAGGTTGTACTGGTTGAGCATTTTGCCATGGTCCTTGTGTTACTCCTCCCATCATTCCACCTGATGCCATATTCATTACACCAATTCCCATAAATCCATTTGCTGCACCATTTGAATTTTTAGCTGCATCTTGAACAGCTTGTGCATATGCATCAACAAGTTTTCCTTGTTGCATCATAGAATTTGAACTTAATTCATAAGCATCTATTTTACGTTCTGATTCAGGATCTAAAGTTACAGATTCAACTTTAAATGTTTCTATTGCTAAACCTCTTTTTCTTATTGGTTCATCAA
Organism: uncultured Clostridia bacterium; assembly: GCA_947581895.1. GTDB lineage: Bacteria > Bacillota > Clostridia > TANB77 > CAG-508 > CAG-492. Next base: position 1,612 of record CANPWE010000071.1, read on the forward strand.
ATACTTTTGCATCCATCATTTCTTTGATTTCATCTGTTTGGCTTGGTAATTCTAATACAGGAACTTTATGTGCAGAATCACCTAATTCATTTAATACATTTTGGAATGTAGCAATAACTTCTGAACGCATTTCATCTGTTATTTGTTCTTTTCTAAATACATTAGCAGTTCCTGCTATATTATTCATGAAAAGTGCAGGGTCTACTATTCTAAATGTGTATTTTCCAAAACATTTAACTTCAACTCTTAGAGGTATTATTTGACCTGTCATTTGATTTGGAATTGGGTGTGACCAATCTTGATATGGTACTGGTGCTGGTGTTCCAAATTTATTATCTGTAATTTCTTTAATATTGAAGAAATATACAGCTTGTTCTTTAGCAGTTGCACCATTATATGTAAATCTTTGCCACATTTCTTTAAAAACTGCCCCAAATTGACCTGCAAAAAAAGATGGAGTTGATGAAGTATCAAAAGTGTATAAACCCTCCTCTGCAGTTGCATCAATTATTTTTCCATTATCATATATAACAGCACATTGTCCTGGTCCTACTATAATTGTACTTTTATTTGATATCACCCCAGTTGGTGTTGTTTTTTTCATCATTAAAATATCATTTCCTAAATCTTCACATCTAATTGCTTCTATCCATTGATCTTTAAAAGTGCTTCCTATTGCACCTACTGCTGCTTTAATTAATCCCATAATGATACCTCCTAATTATCTTTATTATTCATTTAAATTATACACTATTTTTATTATTTCTACAATGTTATTTCATATAATTTAATATTTTTATTAGAATCTAATATTAAATTTTTATGTAACTTTAGATTTTAAGCAAATTATTGCAATAATATATTTTTACCATTTATAATCTTCATTATATGAAATCATATACCATGACTTTAAATTAATATGTTCGATATGAATTCCACAATATGAACAATTTTCAGCACCTAAATTTGTTAATGGTGCTCCACAATTTGGGCAACTAATACTAAATACATTTTCATTAGGTTTAAATTTTGTTTCATCATATACATACACAAATTCAGTTGTATATCTAGTTTGTCTTTTTAAAGATTTAAATTTTTCATTATTACTACTACTATCATCACTATAATAATATCCTAATGTACTTGAAATAACAATTGTAGCTTTTCCTTCAGTCTTTAGATAACTCTTAATTGCATGTGCATGAAATTCAACATTATCATATCTGATGTTTATATTATTACCTTTCATATCTACAATCTTTTCTTTCAAAGCCGGAATAATATATATTAAATCATTATCATTTTGTATATTTTTTATTGATTTTTCTTCAATACAATTAAAGATTTTTACTAGATTTTGCTCTACTTTTGAATATAAAAGCTCTTTATTAAAATCACTAAAATCCCTTAATATATTTGGCTCTATAATTTTTGTCATTCCACCTACATATTTTTCTCTAGTATATTCCTGTTGCCCTGAATTTTTTGCTCTTTTTAGTATAACTTCCAAATTTGTTTTTCCTACAATACTTCTGACTTTAAAATATATAATTAATACTATTATTGCAACACCTATTATTAGACCTAAACTAGTTCCTAAAAATCCCATTATAAATCCCATATTTTTTTATAATACCTTTAATCTTCCTTTATTTAAATTTTATTATATATTATATTATATATTTTTTTATGGTTTGTCAAATAAAAATAGATATATTATTAATTTTATTTAACTATTTATAATAATATATCTATTTAAAATTTATTTTCTAACTTCTATATGTATTTTATTTTATTTTTTTATATTTTATAAAACTAGCTATTCCTAATATTGAAAAGATTATTATTGCCATTATTGTACCAGTATCATTTGAACCTGATTGTGGAATATTTTTATCTGATTTTTCAGAATTAACAGATCCAATATTGCTATTTGTTTCTTTTGGTTCATTTGATTCACCATTATTTGTAGTATCTACTTTGTTTGTATCATTTTTATCATTGTTTGTAGTATTTTCTGTTTTATTATCATCTTTACTCTTATCATCATTATTTGTTTTATCTTCTACATCTTTATAGTCTTCGTCGTTCTTTCCTTTTTCATCTGTAACAGGTACATACACAACATCATCATCCTTATTTTCATCTGGTTGTTTTTCTCCTTCCGGTTGTTTTTCTCCCTCTGGTTGTTTTTCTCCTTCTGGTTGTTTTTCTTCATCTGGTTGTTTTTCTTCTTCTGGTTGTTTTTCTTCTTCTGGTTGTTTTTCTTCTTCTGGTTGTTTTTCTTCTTCTGGTTGTTTTTCTCCTTCTGGGTCTTTCTCACCTTCTGGATCTTTCTCTCCTTCTGGATCTTTTTCTCCTTCTGGATCTTTCTCACCTTCTGGATCTTTCTCTCCTTCTGGATCTTTCTCTCCTTCTGGATCTTTCTCACCTTCTGGATCTTTCTCTCCTTCTGGATCTTTTTCTCCTTCTGGATCTTTCTCACCTTCCGGGTCTTTTTCACCTTCTGGATCTTTTTCTCCTTCTGGATCTTTCTCTCCCTCTGGGTCTTTCTCACCTTCTGGATCCTTTTCTTCATCATCTTTTACCCATGGTAAAGAATCATATTTTTCAATACTTTTTATAGTTTTATTTAATTTTACAGCCCAATAACCTGTTTCATCTTCTGCATATACTGATATTTTTTGATTTTTTTGTTCTTCAGTAAGACTTATACTTTTACCAGCCTCAATTGAAGTTCCATTATTTTTAACAACTTCTTCAACTTTATCATCTTCTTTATTTAAATCCTCAGATGAAATATAATATTTTATTTCTACAATATCTCCCATTGTACTAGTTGCATTTATATAGATTTTTCCATCATCATCTTTCAACTTAGCTACTTGAATTTCAATATTATCATCAGCACTTTGAACATTTACAGAAGCAATGCAAGAACTACCTGCATTATTTTCTGCATATACATAATATTTACCACTACTATCTACTGTTTCAGATATTTCTACACTATTTTTCTTCTCAAAATTTAATTTCTGTCCCTTACTTTCAAATTCCTCTTTTTTAGTCAATCTTTCATTTGATTTTGCAATTATTATTTCTTCAATATTATTAGATGGATCAGAAACTTTAATGTTAATTGTTTTATTTTCAGATGAAACTTCAAGATTCATTTTATTGCTATTTTTCATAACAGACTTAATAGAATATGTATATTTTTCCTTTTCTACATCTCCATCTTTATATTCATATTTTGCTATTGCAAATACATTATACTTAGTATCTGCTTTTAATCCTCCTTCAACTTCTATCGTTTTATTAATAGATCTATCTGTAAGTCCTTTTTCATTCGAAATCGCATTTTCTTCATTTGTAAACCAGGTTATCAAATTATCTATATACTTGACTTTTTCAGTATATTCAGCATTATCATCTGGTTTCTGTACATTTATATCTCCTTTAGCACAATATAAATCATAACTTTCATACCCCTCTGGTAATGTTCCTGTAATTGTTAATGTATTCTCAGAATCATTACACTGAATATCATTTAAGAAATTAGTATTTTCATCTGCCATTGTAAACATAGGTAAAATTATATTTGCAATTAAAGCTATTACAATGATAGTTGAAATTATTGCTATATACTTATACATTTTTTTACTATTTAACATAATAATACCTCCTTTTTTTAAACTCTACACTATAATTATAACACCTTTTTCCATATTTTTCAACATTTTTGTTTGTATTATGTATATTTCCTTATAATTTATTTATATTATGTATACTTCTGTTATTTAAAAATAAAATCAAAAAATAAATTTTACTTTTAAACATAAAGTTATAAATTTGTTACTATTTAACACTTCTCACATAACTAAACATTGTAGAGTAGTCAAATTCAATAGTTATGTAATGCAGGAAAATATATTAATATGCAGTGGAGTGCGCAGTTTGGCGCTCCCACTTAACGTCTTCCTCAAAACTCAAGCGCCAGTAAACGAACGGAATATTAA
>CANPWE010000072.1 GCA_947581895.1 uncultured Clostridia bacterium
TTAACTGATACAGTATCAGAAAAAGAAGCAAGAATCCAAAGTTTAGTTGAACAACTTAATTCAGATAATGATTTATTCAAAAAATTAATGAGTGCTGAAATAACAGAAATAAAAGCAAGTGATTTCGGAGATATTACGGAAATTAGGCCTTATTGTTTTTATGGATGTAAACAACTTCAATCTGTTGAACTTCCAAATACATTGGAAAGGATAGGCGAATCTGCTTTTAGTTATTGTGAAAGTCTTACAACAATAGATTTTCCACAAGATTTAACAGATATAGGCGATTCTGCTTTTAGTAACTGTAAAGGTCTTACAACAATAAATTTACCACAAAATTTATCAAATATTGGTTATAGTGTTTTTCGTTCTTGTATTATGTTAAATAATGTAGTTTTACCTGAAAATTTAATATCTATTAATATTAGTGCATTTATTGATTGTAAAAATTTAAAAAATATTTCATTTAATGAATATTTGGAGTCTATCGAAAATGATGCATTTGCAAGATCAGGTATTGAACGTTTTGATTGTTCTAATTGTTATAATTTGTATAGTATTGGAACTGCTGCTTTTGAAGGTTGTTCAAACTTATCTGAAGTAATATTGAGTGAAAATGTATCTGAGGTTGGTTTTTCTGCTTTTGAGGATTGTACAAATTTATCTAGTGTTATTTTAAGTAATTCTTTAAGTGAATTACCAACTGCAATGTTTAATGGTTGTACTTTATTGGATAATGTAGTTTTGCCAAGTTGTGTTACATCTATTGGTAATATGTGTTTTGAAGATTGTTCAAATTTAACAAATTTTACATTTAATGAAAATTTGGAATCAATAGGAAATTATGCATTTGCAAGAACAAATCTTAGTATTATAAAAATTCCAGATACTGTAAGAATTATATTTGATTCTGCTTTTTCTGGAATACAAAATTTGTCTGAATTAACATTGCCAAATAATGAAGATTTTGAATTGCCATATTATTTATTTTCTGATCGAGATCCTATGGAAAATTCATTTACAGTTATAATACCAGAGAAAATAAAACTTTTAAGATCAACATTGTTTGATCGTAATTTTGAGTGTTTTGCATGTATTACAATTAAATTAGAAGGAAAAATTGAACAAATTAATGATCGCAATTGTTTTGGATCTGGATATGATATTTTTGATTTTGAACTTCATGTAAAATCTGAATATTTGGACTATTATAAACAATTACTTCCAAATTATGTTGATTTTATTTGGGGAGATGTTATGGAGGCATAATATGAGTTTTTTTAATATTTTGTTTAGTAATATCGCGGGTTTATTAATAGGATTATTTATTGCTATAATTCTAAGTTTAGTATTAGGATTCACTGCATTTAAAGGCAATAAAATAGTAGCAACTTTTATAACAATTTTATTATGTGTTGCCTTTATGTTTGCGGGAGTTTTTGTACAGAATTTTATATACAATAAATCTATAAATACAGATCCATTATCTCCTAACTATGATGTTTTTAAAGATCCAAATGTTCATTATATTGACCCTAATTATGATTTATCAGTTGAAAGTAATGGCGGATTTGATAGAACATATATTGAAGAACAATTAACAACAGCAGAAACAACAGAAGATAAATATTTCAATATAGGCATGACAGAATATAATGAAATTGTTATCTTTTACTATAACACTATCATTAACAATGAACAATGTACAGTTAATATAGTTATGCAAAAAATAAATGAAAATTTGTGTTTTGATGGTTGTTTAAATGTATATGTCGATTTTGGCGGTTGGTGGTTAAATAAATTGTTTAATAAATATGATTATACTTATATAAATGAAATGAATAAAGGCAATAATTTTACACCTTTAAATTATCGATTGAATTCTGATCATTCTATACACTATTATACAAGATCTCATGAACCTGCCCTGAGTATTTTAAGTAATGGTGCAAAAAGTGCATTAGGTTATAATTCTGAAGCTAATAAATGTGCACAAGCCGGGAATAATTTAATTTTAAATAATTATTTTGAGCAATTGGGAGATTTGGGTATTATTTTAGATTCTGGTGATATTCTTAAACAATTGAACAATTTTTATACTTCAATTTATAATAGTGTTAAAAAATCAGGAATTGATAATCCAAGCGTTGATGTAACAAATTCATGTGCATATTATAACAAAGAAGAAGAAAAATTTTATAAAGCAAATTTATTTTTAAATGTTAAATACAAATTTTTTAATCAAGATATATATGCAATTGGTACTTGGGTAAATGACCAAGTACTAGATGATTTTAAAGATCAAGTTGATGATATTGTTGCAGATAAAGTTGTGGGAGTCTATGTAAAATTTATTTTAACACCGGGTGCAAGTTTTAGTATGAACGGATTTAATATTGAAGAATCACCTGTTGTTATCACTTTAAAAAATAGTGATAATAGTTACGTGATAAATTTTGATACAAAAACAAAATTTGCACAAGGCATAGAAAAAAATATATTGCTTGGTGAATATAGTGTTGAAATTGAAAGTAGAGTACTAAGCATAGGCAACACAGCAAACATAACAATAGACAAGACAAGTAGTGTTTTTGCTTTAAAATATACATATGAACAAAATACAGTTCTTGTTTCTGTTGGTTTAAGTCCTTTGAGTTATTTCATAACAGATGATTTAGATTTAAGCCAAACACCTGTTGTTATAACATTAAATAATGGCGTAAGTTCATATAAATTTAATTTTAATAGCAATGAATTATTAAATGAAAAAATAACTTTACGTTTGCCTATGGGAAAATATACATATTCTATAACTTCAACAGAATTGACTTTTTCTCAAATGTCTGGTGATTTAAATCATGATATTGATGTAAATCATTGTATATTTACATTTTTCTATGATTATAAAACAAATGTAGAATATGAATTAACTATAAGCAATTCAACTAATAATGTGTATGGCGGATTAATATTTAAATTAGAATCTATACCATTTGATAAATCACAAATAAAAGATATAACATTATTTATAATAGCAAATGTTGATTCATATATGGATAGTTATTCATGGTATAAGTTAGCATCTGGTGAAATAAATGATTTTACTTCAATAACAAATCCAGAAAAATATAACAATAAATTGTGTAGACTTCAACTTCTTATTTCTTTAAAAAATGGAGATAAAATTGTAACAAATTTATGCGATTATACAGTCCCAGATTTAACTCATTCTGGAATAATTTTATCTTTTACGGTGACCAAAAAATGATCACAGTTAGAAATGTATAATTATGAAAAAGAATATAAAATATCTTTTTATAAAAAAGTTAGCTGAATATCAATATTTAATTATTTTAATTCCATTTATTGCATTATCTTTAATATTAATATTTATTAGAATGAATTTAATTTTATTTTTAATACTAGCGATATTAAATTCTGTATGTTTAATTATTACGATACCAAGATTTATAGCTTGGACATATGCAAGAATTAGAGTAAAACAAGACGACAAAAAATATTCCGAATTTTATCAATGTCGGAGAGTTTGTATTACAGATGGTGAGCCCGGTACGGGAAAAACATCAAGTAATATATATAATGCAGTAAATTTAGCATTAAGTAATTGGAGAAAGCTAGAAATTGAATATGCTTTGCTTTGTCCCAATGCAAGAATTATTGAAAATTCATCTGATGAAGAGAAAAAAAGACATTGGAAAGAAGTACGTGAAGCTTTTGAATTTTGGGCAAAACATCCTAATTTGTTGCCATGTTTACTATCATCTGTACCTTTAAAAGATAATAAAGGTAGAAAAACTTTAAGATTGACACAAGCTCATTTTGAGCAACGTAAAAAGAGTCCTTATCTTTCGGTTTGGTTCAATGACGAAATAGGATTAAATAATCCAGCTGATGGTAAACGTGGTACACAAAAAAATTTAAATATATCTGAAACGGGACGTTTCATAAGGCATCATTTTGATGGATATTGGTTAAATACAGATCAAGATTCTGGAAATGTAGCAATTGACTTAAAACGTGTTGTTTCATTAAATAGAACTATGCTCGAACAAAAGGCATTTTTAAAACCGTTGTTCCCTACTTTAATTTACAATCATTTTTGTAATATATTGATAAAAAAATTTAAAAATATCAATAGCGAAAATTTTAATATTAAGATTTCAAAAGCTAGAAAAGTAAATAAAAAATATATATCCTTTTTATTAGATTTAAATTTTTTTATTAAAGCTTCTGGTTTTAGAATTTACCGTTTTATAGATAAAGGAAATAAAATAAAAGCTAATCCTATTTATAAAAATGAAAACAAATTAATAAAATCCCAATATGTCCCATCATTATTAAATTGTCAATATGATGACAGATGTTTTGCTAATTCTTATAAAGCAAAAGAATTAAACATTGAAGAAAAATATTTTAATAATCTCATTTTAAGTGATGAAGAATTAAAAGAATTGTTAAATACAAACTTATTTAAGTAATTTTTAATTTTTATTGATTCCTTTAAAGATATTATATTTTTTTCATATTAATTTAAAAATGGATTTTTAAATAATAGAAAAAAATATAAATTTAATACAATAAAAATTAAAAATTATAAATAATTGGATATTAACTTATTAATTAAAATTTTATAAATAAACATCATTATTGAAATGAAATATATTAAAATCCTTGCTAATACGGGCAAAACGTAGTTTTGCCCGTTGGGTTGGCAAGGTTGTAAAAGTTATAAAAATTATAAACAAAAGGAGTAAACAAATGCACATAATCCCTATTGATCCAATAAAAACCAACAGAAAAGATTTAAAACTAACACAAGAACAGTTGGCAAATAAGATTAATAATTTAATAGCAAGCAATCTAACAAAGGTTGAAATATCTAAATGGGAAAGCGGAATACATAAACCATGTAATGATTATATCTTTGCAATGGCAAAAATTTTCGACAAAAACCCAATACAATTTTATGGTAAAGTACAAGAATACCACAATGCATGGAAAAGTATAAGGAGACAAGTTTATGAAGAGAATAATAAACAGTAAAGTAAAAAAAGCACGTGCCAGAATTGAAAATAGAGAACGTAGAAAAATCAGATGGAAAAGCCATCGCATAATACGTTATTTAGCTAAGCAATATAAGAAAACCGGTTCAACAAGCATAAACATTGATGTATACAAGTTTAATGAGGAAAAACTTATAAAAGTTTTAAATTTACTACAAGCTGAGAAACAAATAAAATTTATTAAAAATGATGATATGTATCTCGTGGAAATATTAACTGAATCAGAAAAAACTATAAAAAATAAAATTGAAAGAAAAGAAACAAACAAAAAAGAATTTACAATTGATCCAAAAGATGATCCAGATTCAGATGAATATGAACCATTTTAAATTATAAAAATAAAAGAGGAAGAATTTATGAAAAGTCAATCATTAAAATTCTTTCCCCGTCA
>CANPWE010000073.1 GCA_947581895.1 uncultured Clostridia bacterium
GAAGATGAAGAAGACGATGAAGATGATGACTTATTAGGACTAGATGATGATGAAGATGAAGGAGAAATGCCAGTACTAGAAGATGAAGAAGAAGACGAAGATGACGACTTATTAGGACTAGATGATGATGAAGATGAAGGAGAAATGCCAGTACTAGAAGGTGAAGAAGAAGACGAAGATGACGACTTATTAGGACTAGATGATGATGAAGATGAAGGAGAAATGCCAGTACTGGAAGATGAAGAAGAAGACGAAGATGATGACTTATTAGGACTAGATGATGATGAAGATGAAGGAGAAATGCCAGTACTAGAAGATGAAGGAGAAGACGAAGATGATGACTTATTAGGACTAGATGATGATGAAGATGAAGAAGAAATGCCAGTACTAGAAGATGAAGAAAACGACGAAGAAGATGATAATGAAGGAATTCCAGTAATGGGAAATAGTCAAAATGAAAAACAATATAGTGGCACTTTTAAAGAAATAAGTAACAAAAATTATAAATATGATAATAATTTAGCTGATAGTATAAAAGATTTAAAAGAGACCGAAGATAATACATTATATAATGTAGATACTGATAATTTAATAACATCAGGTCAAAAGATAGCTGCTTTTGTAGGAACAACAAAAAATGGAACATCTTTTATAGTAAATAATCTAGCAGATTTATTCTCAAACAAAGGAATAAAAACAGCAATACTAGATTTAACAAAAAATAAAAATTCATATTATATATATACAAACAATGAAGAAAGTTTAAGAGAAAAAGCATATAATTGTCTTGAAAAATTAAAAAATGGAACAGCTGATGGAGTAAATGTAAATAAAAACCTAACAATATTTACATCATTACCAGGTGAAGATGATAGTTTAAATGATGTAAATGGAATAATAAAAACATTATTAGAAAATTATACAATAGTATTATTAGATTGTGATTTTGAAACAGATGTTAGATATTTCAAGGTTGCACAAGAAATTTATTTAGTACAAAGTTTAGATGTATTAACTATACAACCATTAACTGCATTTTTAAGAGATTTAAAAGTTAAAAATGTATTAGAAGATAGTAAATTAAGAATTATAATAAACAAATATATGAAGATGGGAACACTAACTGAAAAGCTTCTAATAGAAGGAATGTCTGTATATAATGACCCAGCAATGACATATATGACAGATTTATTTAACAGAGAAAAAATAATATACACAACAATGCCATTTGAAGATCAAGTATATGTAAAATATCTAAATGGACTAATAAATTGTCAAATATCATCAAAAGGATATTCAAAGAATTTTATATCAAATCTTAATAAATTGGGTGATTTGGTATATCCAACAATAAATGATAAAAAATCTAAGAAAAATTATAATAATTATTCAAAGAATAATAAACAATTTGAGGATACATTTTCAAAAAAAACAAGTTCAACATTGGATAAAATGAAGAAAAAGTATTAATATATAGAGGTGAAATTTTTGGAAATTATATTAATTATAATTGTTATTTTACTAGTAGTAACTGCAATTGCATTAGTGGTATATAACATGAATTTAAAAAATAAGTTACAAACATTAAATAATACAAATCAAAAAATTACAAATTTAAATGTATTACAAGATTTTATAAATACAGTAAGTGAACAAATTACAGCAGATGAAAAAATAAAAAAAATAAATGAAATTTTAATTGAAAGATATAAAATAAAATATTCAACAATAGTTATATATAATGGTGCAGAATATGAAATAAAAGCATCTAATGTAGAACAAAAACATTGGGATACATTAAGAAATTTACAATCAGAACAAGTATTTATAGATAGTATTCAAACAGCTACAACTAAATATATAACAGTTGATGGTGAAAATGAAAAATTACCATATTTAAAAATGGAATATGCAAGGGTAAAATCAGCAATGTTTTTCCCCTTGTATGTAGATAATATTTATATTGGATATTGGATTATAGAAGGTCAAAAACCACATGAATTTGATAATGTTGATACAACAGTATTAGAAGTAGTAAAAAATAATATAATTGCATTATTAAGAACAGTTGAAACACAAAGAATTATAAATAATCTAGTAAGAGATGATACATATTCTGGACTAAAAACAGTAGAATATTTATATTCAGAAGCAAGAACAGTAATAGATAAATATCCAACATCAACAGTATGTTTATTTAAAATAATTAATTTACAACAAATAAATGAAAAAGTTAGCAGAAAAACAGGTAATGAGGTTATTACACAAATATGTAATTTAATAAAAAACAATTTAGCAAACGAATACTTTTTTGTTAGATATATTGGAGCAAAATTTGCTATAGTATTTTCTGGTAGTGAAACTGAAGGTGTAGCACAATTTATGAGAGATATAAAAAGAAAAGTAGAAAGATTAAAAATCGAGCCAAGAGAAGACTACAAAGTATATTCTAATGCAAAACCTATTCCATATGTTGTTCCTAAAATAAATGTTGTAATAACAACATATTATAAAGGTACTGCATTAGAAGGAGTAACATCAAAATTAGAAGATTATTTAGAAACAGCAGATAAAACTGAAAGTGACATAAATTATTTATAGGAGGTGGAGTTATGGCTACTGATGAAACAGTTAGTTTTAAAGTCGAAAGGGAAAAAAATATTGAAGCAAGAGAAATTTTGAAAAAAGTGTATGAAGCACTTGTTGAAAAGGGATATAATCCAATAAACCAAATAGTTGGTTACATCTTATCTGGTGATCCAACATATATTACAAGCCATAATGATGCAAGAAATTTGATCAGAAAAATTGAGAGAGATGAACTTCTTGAGAAAATGGTAAAAGAATATATAGGATTGGAAGATTAAAATTATGAGACTACTAGGAATAGATTATGGAGATTCAAGAGTTGGGCTAGCTATTACAGATGAACTTGGAATTACTGTTCAGGGTTTAGAAACTATTCACCATAATGGTAATGATAAAATAGTTTTAAAACGTATAGAAGAAATTGTAAATCAATATGAAATAGATACATTTGTAATAGGTATGCCAATTAATATGAATGGCACAAAAACTATTAGGGCAGAAGTTACAAATCAATTCATACATAAATTAAAGTGTAAATTCAATAAAATAAAAATTGAAGAAATTGACGAAAGACTTACTACTGTTGCAGCTCATAAAACCATGAATTACTTAAATGTAAATAAACATAAGAAAAAAGGAATAGTTGATACTTTATCTGCTGTGTATATTTTAGAAATTTATACAAATAAGATAAAAAAAAGTTGATTTAATTTTAAATATAGTGTATTATAAAATAGATTAATATATAGTAAAAATATGAATATCATTAATCAATTTGCAAATACTATATTTATTAAACAAAAAATATTTTCTTGAAAGGAGAAATAAAAAATGAGTGATGAATTTAACAATATTGATGAATCAGAAGAAATGGATAATATTATAATTTTAAATGATGAAAATGGTGAAGAAGTTCCTTTTGAATTTCTTGATTTAATAGAATTAGATGGTGAAGAATATGTTGTTCTTTTACCTGTTGAAGAAGATGAAGAAGGAGCAGAAGAAGTTGTTATTTTAAAACTTGAAGATTCTGAAGATGAAGATCAAGAATCTTATGTAAGTGTTGATGATGAAGAAGTTTTGAATACTGTTTTTGAAATGTTCAAGGAAAAATTTAAAGATGAATTTAATTTTGTTGATTAATGTTTTAAAAAAATTCAAAAATAAAGAAATGGCTTTTTAGGTCATTTCTTTATTTTTGAATGGGGGAAAATGGTTGAAAATCAAAATTTATCAAATAGAATTTTTATTTTTGATAATTTTCTAATTAGCTTTTGTTGGTAACATTTCATATTTTATTTCAAAACAATTGAATTTATCTAATTCATTTGCACTTAGGCAATCTAGGTAAGTATCAAGTTCATCTAAATTCTTGCATGCAGCAATTATAGCAGGATTTAGAGAGTTATTAAAAGTAACTTCAAAAGCTAGATCTAAAGAATCGAAAAGTGATGCTTTTTCTTTTTTTCTCATTAGGTAAAAACCTTCTTTAAATCTTGAGGTTGAAGAATTTTTAAAATTAGTTAGTGGGAATATGTATTTGTCATTTACAAGTTCTTGGATATTTTTGTAGTTGGTGTTGCGTTTTAGAGTCTTTTTTAATTCTGATATTTTGTATGGAAGGATGACTCTGTTTTGTACTTCGGAAATTAGAAGTGTTGTATTGTCTTTTGTTTCATCTATTATGATATAGCTCTGAGGTGGTGTTGTAGAGGATACTTCAGTTTCTAATTTAGATTTAGATTTAGATTTTGTTTTAGTTTCATTTTTTACTTTAGGTTTGTTTTCGGATTTTGTTTCATGTTTTGCTTTAGTTTCATTTAAGGTGCTAGTTTCGTTTTTGGCTTTAGGATCATTTAGGGAACTAGCTTCATGTTTTGCTTTAGGGTTATTTAGGGAGCTGGTTTCATTTTCTGCTTTAAGTTCATTTGGTGTTTTAGTTTCATCTTTGGTTTTAAGTCCATTTTTGTTTTTTGGTTCTTTTTTGGTTTTATTTTTAATTTTGTTTTTGATTTTATTTTTAAGCTTAGTTTCAGTTTCTGATGAAATTTCTGTTTCAGGTTTTATTTCAACAGAGGTTTCTGTAATATCATTATTTAAATTTTCAGTATTGTTTAGGTTTTGTTTAGCTGTTAGAATAGTGCTGTTAATATAGTCTAATATTAAATTTTCGTCATTAATAGAATTAGTGTAAAAATTTGTTTTACAGTCTTTAAATAGTTTATTAAATTCTTCTATTTTTGATGCGAAAATTTCGCTTTTGGTATTATTAGATTCTTCTTGTATGGATTGTAATAATGTAGTGGATTTTTTTGCTAGGGATTTTTGTTTTCTTATAAAGTCTAAGTTATTTTTTAATTTTGATAGTAGTGACATAAAAAAATCTATTTCTTCTTTTTTTGTATTTTGTTGAATTTCGTCGTTTATGTTTTGTAAACATGTTGAAAATATTTGCAGTTTTTTGTTGTATAGGTTTCGCAAATTGTTTAAATCTGTTAGGTTTTCTTGTAGTTGTGTGTTTAATTCGTCTTTTGAATTTGTATTTATTATCATATGTTTTTTGCTCCTCTCATTTGTTATGTGATTATATTATATAAGTTAATTTTGTTATTTTCAATATGTAATGTGTTTTTTTTCGACTTTTTGTTATTGTTTTGCAGTTTTGCAATAAGATGTTAAATTCAATAGGGTTTTATACTTTTGCAGTAAGCCGTCAAATTCAATAGTTATGTAATGCTTTTGCAGGAGGCAGTCAAAAAATCCAAGATAAGTATGGCTGTTGAC
>CANPWE010000074.1 GCA_947581895.1 uncultured Clostridia bacterium
TAGTAATGTTACAAATTAGAACAGGTATGAATACATATATTACATATATGATAATTGGAATAGCAGCAATGATGATAGTAGCAGTAGGTTCATTAGGAATAAAGAAATTTGTATTAAGTAGACATTAATATGAATAACTAAAAACATAATTCATAACATTAAAACAAATAAATTTAGAGACAAGGTAATTTTAGAACAATCATTATAAAATTTCTAGGGACAGATAACTTTAAGTTGTCTGTCTCTAATTTATTCTAAAAAACAAAGTGCTAAAAATAACTTCATATTTATATAAAAAAACAAATTATTATTACGGATATCTATATTTGAATAGATTATAAATATTTTAATCTTTAAAGTTTATGTAAAATTGGTTACAAAAAAGATATAAATATGTAATAATTTTTATCATAACTATTTGCCGTAGATTATTTGTAAAAATGGAAATTTTTGGAGTATTGAAAAGATTTTTCTTATATTGTAAATTGGTGTTAATGAAACTTTATAAAGAAAAAGTGTTAAGTATAAATCTAACACATATAAGAAAAAATATCAGGAAATATAAAAAAACTTTTCCGAAATCCAGTTGAGACAAAGGAGGACAATTATGAAAACAAAAAAACTATTAAAAATTGCAGAATCAACATTATTACAAATAGTTGTGATAATGATAATTATGCAAATGTTAGTAAGTGAATCGTTTGTATTAATTACTAGTAATAAAGAGAAAGTGGATTTATTAGGAATTCCAAAATCATATGCGAAAGATCAAAGAACAGAAGAGTTAGCTGATGTGGAGCTAAAAACTAATGTAACATATGATAATAAAACAAATGAAGAAACACTTACATATAAATTAAATAAGCCTATTATAAAAACAAGTAATGAAAATTTTGCAAAAAAAGGTACTGATATATTAAAAGAGGCTGTTAAAGCATTAGGTGAGCCATATGATTCATCACAACAAAAATTTTATTCAGATAAACAGTTAGAAAAGGATCCATCTGATATACCTGATTTTGCAGTAGATTGTACTGGATTAATACAATGGGTAATAGCTAAAAATTCAGGTTCATTTTTTGATAAAATGACAGGATTTTATAAAAGAAGTGGATATGGTACAAAACATATGTTACCAAGAAGTGTTGATAACTGGATGGTAGGTCAAACAACTAGTGATTGGTGGTTTGAAGTAGGTAGATGGGATATAGATGCCAAGGAACAAACTGTTACTTTTCAACATACAATGAATGCAGGCTCAAGTGGAAGCATTAGAAAAGCAACACTAAAATATTTAGATAATGAGATAAATGTATTAAAAATCAATGATCCTATTACAAATGATTTTAGATATTGGGAATATTATGAATATGATGCAGATAATAATCCAATTAAAAAAGAATTACCAGTAGGAACAATAATAATTACCCCTACGAAAAAAACTATTGATAATTTAACACAAGGTCATGGTTGGATATATATTGGTGATTTAGGTACAACTGATATATATAAAGCAAGAGAAAATTTAGCTAATTTATTAGGAGTTACTCCTGAGGATATATGTAGTGTTGAGAATACACCAGAATATTTTAGACATGATAGTGATACTAATACACATTGGTCAATTGAATCAGGAGGAAGTTATAATAATGTACATATTACAAATAAAGATCCTGATATGTATGAGACTACTGGTAAGAAAAAAATTGGACCAGTATGGGCTTTCCAAATTGCTTCAGATGTTGAGTTAAATGGGGATTATAAATTAAGTATTGCTAAAAGAGAGGTTAATGAAGAGGGTGAAGCTAACTGGTTCAATACAGAAGGCAAAATAGAAGGAGCAAAATTCCAAGCAACACAGAATATTTATAATGGTAACTCTTCTAATAAGAAAAGTGAAGAAATTACCACTAAAGCTGGAGAAAGTAAATATATAACTTTTGAAGGAAAAGAGAATATAAACATAAAAAGCAATGAAATGGAATATGACCAATATAGTATAGAGGAGTTAAGTTCTCCAGAAGGTTATAATAAAATTGATTTAAGTAATATTGCATTAGTTGTACGAAAAGAAAGAAAAGAAGATGGTAGTGCATTACAAATTGGTGAGGTTGAATTATATGCTCGATCTTCTACTTCTGCCAAATTTGAATTGAAAGGAACAATAACAGTAGGAGAAGGTAAAGATACATTCACATATGATGTAGATGGAGATGAAAAAGACGATTTAGCAATAAAATTAAATTCAGATTGTACAGAAATACAAATTGAAATTAATGATCCAAGACAACTAACAGGTTCATATAAAATGAACATTGCTAAAGGAGTAAGAGGGGAATCTGAAGGAGCATCAGAACAAGCTCAAGCCAAATTTGAAATAAAACAATTTAAAAATATGCAATCTACAAGTGGAGAAGCTACTGGAGAAACAACAATGGATTTAAAGGTGCAAGAAGATGTAAGCGAGTATGAATATAGTGAAATAAAATTCAATGGTGAAGATAGTAACATAAGTATTGAACAAGAAGGAATAGATACATATTCAATAAAGGAACAATCTGTTACAGGAGATTATGTTATTTCACCTAATTGGACTGCAATACTAGAAGTACATAAAAAAGAAGATAATAATGAACATAAATATTATGTTGATCAAGTTAACGTAAAAGTAGGAACAACATCAGCAACTGTAACATTAGGTCAGTCAGTAAAAATAAATTCTAAAGGCCAGATTATACAAGATGGAAGTGATGAAAACTATGCATTAGAAGTAAGCCTTGAGAATGACAGTGACAAAACTACTAATATTAAAATCATTTGGACAAATCCTAAAAAAGGTGGATTTAAAGTTAACTTAATAAAAAAAGAATCATTTGAGGATGAATATGGAGTAGAAGGAGCAGAATATGGAGTTAAAACAATTGAAACTGGAGATATTGAACAAAAGACAGATTATTCAGATTCAGATTTTATGGAAATACTAAAGAAGATTGAATTAGAAAAAGAGCAAAGTAAGGAAAATTTAACAAGTGTTTTCCCTGGAAAAGAAAGTGTGCTAATAGATGAGAAAGTTGTTGAGCCATCAAATGGGGAATCAAAATATCCTACATATGTATATATGGTAGAAGAAAAGAATGCACCAAATGGATATGGAAGAGATAATAATGTATATTTTATACCAGTTATTACAGGTGTAGCTCAGGAAAGTAATTATGGAATTGTTGATGCAAAAATATATTATGCAGAGAGAGATGAAAGTGGAAATTTTGTAGGAGATGGAGAAAATATTTTCAAACAATGTTCTATAGAAGAAAATACTGATGAAAAAGGCTATAAACATATAACAGCTAAATCAAATGAATATAATTTCAAAATAGATTTTAATTTGGCAGATATGGTATTCACAGCAATTGACCAAAAAATCGAAGGAACGTATGACTTTAGTTTAATAAAAAAATCAGAAGTGAAAAAAGAATCTGTAGAAAGTTTAGACGCAGTAAAAAATGGCAGTATAGCTGGAGCAACATATAGTATAAAACAATATAGAAACAATTCTACAGAACCAACAGCTGATATTAAAGTAAAAACCACAGAGCAAGGAAAATTACAGATACTTAAAGTAACTAAAGTAGATGACAAAACCGGAGTGGGTAGTATTAAAGAGGGAGACACAGTTGATACTTTATTTACAAATGTTGTGATAGATGATATTAGTACAAGTGATATATATGAGATAGTTGAATTAGAATCTCCTTTGAAGTATAAAAAGAATATGTATACTTTCTATGTAGAAGTTAAGAAAAAGATAAAAACAGATAGTAATGGAAATCAACGTTATGTAGTAGGAGACAGAACAATAAGAAAAGATGAAACAAAAGATGAACCAATAGATATATACTTTTATAAAATGAACAGCACATATTCAATAAATTTCATGAATGAGACTAATACTGATGGAAGCAGATATACTGGATCAGTTGGTGATACTCCAGTAAGAGTTGATTATGATGAAGATACTGTAATATTTACACATGTTAACAAAGAGAAAGAAGCAAGTTTTTCACTAAATTTAAACAAAGTAAATGCTGCATTAAAAGATAATGAAGATAAATATAAAAAGGAATTAATCAAAGACAATGAAAATTTAAAATTTGATATAGATATATATACAACAATAGAAGAAAATGAAGATACATTAACATTAAAGAATCTTACGAAATTTTATACAAAAAATGAACAAGGTAGTGAGGTAGAACTTGAAACTAAAAATCTTTCAACTAAGGATGGAAAAGTTAACTTAGAGAACATTATAATTAATAATGAAACTGAAGATGGAACAATATATTATTTGGTTATAAATGAAACATCAAACCCTAAAGGTTTCCAATCAAATGATTACAGAATATTATTACCAATAAGAGTTGTTAATACTTATAATAATCTATTTGTAGAGGTTAACCAAGAAGAATGCTTTAAATTAAAAGTAACAAAAGAAAGTAAAGAAAAAGATGATGAATATGTTTCTGGAAATATATCTGATATAAAAGAAGATGATGGAATAATAATTGATGGATATAGTAGAAGCATTGAATTATATATTCCAAACACACCAAAAGTAGACTTAGCATTAAAGAAAACAATTACAGATGTAAAAGCTAAAGGAGAAAATGAATTTGAAAAAGTAGAAACATCAAATGGCTTTAATGTAGGAAGAGAAAGTGAATGGAAAATAGATACAACAGACCTAAAAAATGGAACAAGTACAAATGCAAAATATACAATGAACAAAACACCAGTAAAAGTAAAAATAGGAGACCAAATTAAATATTCAATAAAGATATTTAATGAAGGTGGTGTAAAAGCAAAAGCAAGTAAAATAAAAGATTATATACCTGTTGGATTAAAAGTTATTGGAGTAGAAGCTATTAATCAAAAGGGAGAGACAGTTACAGTAGAGTTAGCTGGAGAAAAAACTACAAATTCAGCAAAAAATACATATACTTATGATGAGCAACATGGTGTTTTAGAAATAAATATGTCAGATAATTCAGACTTATTAGATGCATATGATAAAGACAATGACAATAATAATAAATTATCAAGTAACCAAATTATAGTAACATGTGAAGTTCAAGAAGGTGCAACAGGAATATTAACAAATGTAGCAGAAATAACTGAATACCAAATAGAAGATGGAAAAATAATAGATGTAGATATAGACTCAACATCAAATAACTGGAAATCACCAAATAATGATGATGATAACACACAAACAGACAAATCAACAGATAAATGGAGAAATTATGCAACAGGTGCAGAAGGTGAAACAACAGATGGAAAATGGCATGATGACTTC
>CANPWE010000075.1 GCA_947581895.1 uncultured Clostridia bacterium
GGACATTTACCTGCTTCTGTTAATGGATTTAAAAAAGATTCTCCTATAAAATATTGAGCATAATTTACATTTGAATTGCCTTTTCCAAATACATTTGCTTTATCAAATTCTTCTTTATTCATTTTCTTACCTCCAATTTTTGAGACATGGGAGACAGGGGGACGGAGTTTTTGTCTCACCTTTTTAGACAAGGTGAGACAAAAACCCCGTCCCCTTGTCTTTCCCCTTGTCTATCTTATCATAAAAGTTCTTATTCCTGATGAATATGGTGCTATGTCATATTGTTGAAAATAAATTGCTATATAACTTTGAGTTAAATAGAAACTTTTTGAATTAAAAGTTTCTATTACTAAACAACAAGCATCTTCAAAATATATATCTTTTTCTACATTTATTTGTGCAATTATTTGTCTCAAAATATTTATTATAAAATATGGATTTCTAAACAATTCATATAGATTTATCATTCTAGCTATATTCATATCCCATGTTTGCGATGTTCTAATTGTATTTCCATGTGCACCTCCTGAAAAAATATATTCATCAGCATATAAGCTTATAATCTGATTTATATTAAGTGTAATTTCATATGTTCTAACTACTTCGTATTTCATTATAGGATAATTGTTTTGTTTATTATACTTATATAATTCAACAGCTTCTTGATATAATTCGTTTTCGACTTTATTTTGCAGATTGATAGCTAAATTTTTATTATATTGATTGAATTTATTAGAAGCAATATCATCTTTACTCACCATTTCTGGATATTCTATTCTGTATTCTAAAACAACATTATTATCATATGTTAATTCTCTTGTAAGTATCCTTTTTTCAATTTGCATATAACTCCTCCTAGTATAACAATATTAAGTAAAAAAAGACTTAATATTGTTTTATTTTTATAAAACAAATATGTATAATATATGCAAAAAAACATCAAATTGTAGACATTGTGACGACAATGTCATTAAATTAAGAAATTTTTCGACTTAACTTTTATAATTTGCTGCCAAAAGAAATAAAACTGGTATATTATTTTAAAAGTTAAATTACAAAATTTCCTCATACAGTCCAGAATTAGGTTAATGCTTGTTATTGAAACAATCTTTTACATAATACTATCTGTCATAATATATAATAAATTTTTTCAATATACAAACACTGTAATTTATCGCTAATTTAAATATTTATACATCTGCTCTGGATATATTTTTAATTCTTTATTTTTGAATTTATCTATATCTATCCACATTGCATCAGTTTCACAATTATCATCAATTATATGGTATTTTTCCTTATAATCCTTATCTTCTATATCAACATTATAAAACAATATTAATTCATGTGCATTTTTTCCATTATAAGTAAATATATTTTCAGAAATACCTAAAAATTTTCCTACACTAATATCTATATTAAGTTCTTCTTTGAATTCTCTTCTTAATGCATCTTTACTATCTTCTAAAAATTCAATTCCTCCTCCTATACTTCTATAAAATACCTCATCTTTTACTTTATCATATCCTTCACTAACTAATATTTTGTTTTCTTTCCTTACTATACCAAGAACAATCGGTCTTATTTCTTTAAATTTATCCATATCTTAATGCCTCCTCTACAATTTTTTCAAAATGATTATAACACAAAAAGCAGATATGAGACAAGGGGACGGGGTTTTTGTCTCATATATTAATTTCTTCTACCAAATGTTTGATTGTATTACAATCTTTTAACATACTTTGTATATTTTGTGGATGTATTTTATATTGATTTATTTCATTTAAATTAACCCATTTAAAATTAATCCAATCAGATTCAATACTTTTAAATGTTTCTTTTGTTATTTCACCATTATATATGCATCTATAAGTCAATGTTATTTGTTGTATGTTTTCATTATTATTTTTAACAATTTCTTCACTTATTCCTGCTAATTCAAAATCTAAATTATCAAAACCAATTTCTTCTTTAATTTCCCTTTTAATTGCATCTGTACTTTTTTCTAATTCTTTAACTTTTCCTCCTGGCAACATATAGTAATCACTATCATTTCCCATAAATAGCAATATTTTTGTTTTGTCCGAATTGTATATTATTGCTGATACTCTGTACGAAAATTTAAAATTATTATTTTCATACTTAATATCTTCCATATTTCGCTCCTTATTTTTTCTTTTTATTACTTTTTTGTGAAAATCTATTAGTATGTATAAGAAATTTCTTTTCATTAATTAATTTTTTAATTGTAAACCATCTTTAAATGCATTACCAACTCTTTGTGTTACTTTATAATATCCATGTGTATATGGATCAAATGCTATAGCATCTACTAAAGAAATATCTACATTTTCGCCCTTCATTACACTCTCATCAGCAGTTACATTTACAATCTTTCCTATTACTCCACAACCATATTTGTCATCTTGATATTCAACAAATTCACATTCCATACAAATTGGAAATTCATTTATAATTGGAGCATCTACATTTTCTGATTTTGTAGCTGTTAATTTACTATTTTCAAATTTGTTTTGAGTATTATTTCCTGATGCAATTCCAAAGTAATCTGCTTCTACAACATGTTTACTATCTGCAATACTAACTGTAAAAGACTTTCTTTTCTTAATATTTTTAACTGTTTTATGTGTTTCTGTTAGGTTAAGTATTATATGATCTCTTTCCAGCATTGTACCCCATGCTGCATTCATTACATCAATCGTTCCATCTTCATTATATGTTGCAACCATCAACACTGGCATTGGAAATATTGCTTCAGTAGTTTTAATTTTTTTTCTCATAATTTTACCTCCTAAATTTTTATTTGTTCATATTATACACAATTTTTTTGTTTTAATCAATGAGACAAAAACCCCGTCCCCTTGTCTTTCCTTGTCTTGTCTATACTATCATTGTCCCTATTCCATTATCACTAAGTAACTCATATAGAATTGTATTTTTTATAGCACCATTAATTATATGAATTTTTTCTACTCCGTTTTCTAAACACTCTTTACATGCCTCTATTTTTGGTATCATTCCACCTGTTATTGTCTCATTTTGTATTAACTCTTCAATTTTCTCTTTTTTTAGCACAGATATTATGTTCTTATTTTTATCTAGAAGTCCATCAATATTAGTTAAAAATATTACTTTTTTAGCCTTTAATGCAATAGCTATCTCACTTGCTGCCGTATCAGCATTTATATTATAGTAGTTTCCTTTTGTATCTACCCCAATAGTAGAGATTATTGGTACATAATCTTTTTCTAGTAAATCTATAATAATATTTGTATTTATACTTTCAATTTTTCCAACAAATCCAAGTTTTTCATCTTTAGCACTACATTTAATAAAACTACTGTCTATTCCTGAAAGCCCAATCGCATTACAATTATTTATGTTTAAAAGATTTACGATTTCAGAATTAATTTTACCAATTAATACCATTTTCACTACATCCATAGTTTCTTTATTTGTAACCCTTAGACCTTTCTCGAATTTTGACTTTATATTCTTAATTTTTAGTTCATTTTCAATATCTGGACCTCCACCATGTACTAATACTACTTTAATTCCTAACATTCGTAATAATGAAATTTGTTTTATTACATTACTTTTTTGTTCTTCATTAATCATAGCATTTCCACCATATTTTATAATCATAATCTTACCAACATACTCTTTTATATATGGTATTGCTTCAATTAAAATTTCCGCTTGATTTAATATTTCACTTTTTTTAGTTATTTTTTTACTTTTTTTCATTTCTTTTTTGTATAAATATGCTCCTTTCCTTATATATATTCCTGGATTATTTGTATCTTTAACCCAACCATTTCTCTCATAAAATTTATGAGCTCCTTCAAGTTCTTTTCCAGAAGTCAAGTATATAGTATTAATTTTCTTTTTATTAATTATTTTTTCAAGCTCATAATATAATAAAAAACCTATCTTTCTTTTTCTATAATCGTTGTCTACATAAAACCTTTTGAGAACTGCTACATTATTTTCTATTTTAATTGCTATGGTTCCAACTATCTTTTTATTTTCATCATCAAAAGCAAATAATAATTCCCCACCTTTTTCAATATAGTTATCCTGTATATTTGTCAAATCTTTAGTTATATTTTCTATTACTTTATTATTTTTTACATTTAATTCATTATTAATATTATCTATGATAAAATCATGAATTTCATTTTGCATAATAGAATTATATGTGTATATTTTAATCATAATTTTTTCCCCCTTAAAAATATAAAAAAGCTATGCATCTTTACCTACATAGCCTATATATTACTTAATACTAATACTATCTAGAGACTATTGTAGGCATAAGCTTAAGCACCCATATCTACAATAGATACCGATCCTCAAATTTGTAGACAAAAACTCCGTCCCCATGTCTACCTTGTCTATTATCAATAACCAAATATTTCTACTGCTTCTTCCATCTTCTTAATAATATTTACATGAAACGGACAATTTTTTTCACATCTACCACATTTGATACATTCTCCTGCATGATGTTTTAATTCCTTATAATGCTCTCTTACTGTTTCTGGTACCTCTTTTTGTGCTTTCACTAAACTTGTATATTTATTAACACTTGCAATATCTATACCTACTGTACATGGAGCACAATGCCC
>CANPWE010000076.1 GCA_947581895.1 uncultured Clostridia bacterium
GTTTACTCCATTTTTTTTATACAGTATATCAAAAAAAAAGTAAAAATCATATATATTTTATGATTTTTACTTTTTTTCTTAAGTTGTTGGTATTGGGACGGGGATCTTGTCTAAAAACTATGTAAAAAAATAAATAGTATCAAGCAAAGGGATATAATAGTTTATCTGAAATGTAGAACAATTTAAGATTTGTTGAGACTATAAAAAATATTGTTATGCGAATAATTAGCATTGCTAATCATTCGCTTTTATAATACAATTAATACAATAAATCTTATAAAGGAGAGGTAAAAAAGGCTGTCAAAGATGAAAATGAAGTAACAGTAAGAGTGATTTGTTCTAAAGATGAATTGATGAAATGTTTAATTAATAAAGGATTTGAAGAAGGGAGTGGATTTTCACTAATATATGGAGAATAATTATCCTAAAGCCTATAAAGAAGTAATAGAAATATTAAAATATGTACCAAAAGAAAGTGTTGATAAAATACCACAAACGATAATTAATACATTAAATAGCAAAATGGATAATACTTATAATTTTTCTGTTGATATAAATAAGAGTTTTGAAGAACAAGAATTATTAGAAGAAACAAAAGCAATATTAGCTAATATATTCAGAGATTATTGGGCTACGCCATATCAAAAAGAAAGAATACGAGCAAAAGAAAGATATGACATAGAGAAATCTGAAGAAGAAAAACGTGCAAAATATAATAGTGATATTTTTAAAATAAGAGAAAGCAATAAAATAAAAAATAAAATGGAAGAAAAGAATACAAATAGTAACAGTATACCAATTGAAGTAAAAAAAAAACATTTGATAAAAAAATTATAAAATTCTTTAAAAATATATTTCATTTAGATTAGGGAGGAATATAAGTATGGATAATGAAATAAACACACCAAAAAAATCACAAATCAAGATGTAGATGAAATGATTGCTGGTATTCAACCAAATTATTTGTTAAGAGAAGGATTATGTAGAATTGATTTATCTCAATGTAATATGTCAGAACTCGATTTTGAACATTTTAAATTATTATGTTTTGATGAAAATAATCTAGTATTTATCTTTTAATTCTTGATTATATGCATATAAAATAGTAAAATATATGCAGAAAACATAAAATATGTAAAAATAAAATATTCATATAATAAAAGATGTAAAAAAGTTTGGGGGGAAAGGAAATGTTAAATATTGAATATCAAGCAAATCTAGATGAAAAATATTACAAAATAATAGATACAGAATTCGATAAATTTGCTAATAAAAATAAGGTTACTTGTAATTATACACCATTTGCTTTTATTGCTATGGAAGATGATGAATTTGTGGGTATAATAACAGGAAATTCGTATTAT
Organism: uncultured Clostridia bacterium; assembly: GCA_947581895.1. GTDB lineage: Bacteria > Bacillota > Clostridia > TANB77 > CAG-508 > CAG-492. Next base: position 1,365 of record CANPWE010000076.1, read on the forward strand.
AAAGAGATACATATAAGTGAACTTATTGTTTTAGAAAAATATCGTAACAAACAAATTGGAAGTAAATTAGTACAAGCTGTCGAAGATTATTATAAAGATAAAGGTTTTGAAAATATTAATTTAACTACTTATGGGTTTCAAGCACCTGAATTTTATAGAAAATGTGGATATGAAGTTGAGTTTGTTAGAAAAAATAAGGAAAACCCTAAACTTAATAAATATTTTTTAGTTAAATATTTTTAGATTATGGTGTTGGAAAGGAGAGGCAAAAATGGAGAAAAGAGACTTATATGATTCAGAAAGAAAACTCACAGGTGAAACAGTTTTCAAGGGAGAAGAAACTCCTGAAGGAAGATACATAATAGTAGTTTTAGTATTTATACAAAATTCTGAAGGAAAGTTTTTAATTCAAAAAAGAAGTGAAAGAAAAAATGGAAAATATGCAACAACAGGTGGACATCCAAAATCTGGAGAGAATAGTGTTCAAGGAATATTAACTGAAGTTGAAGAAGAAATTGGTTTAAAATTAAATCCTGATGATTTACAACTATATTTCTCAGGAAAATCTGAAAAAGAAAGAGTTTTCTGGGATGATTACTATATAAAGATGAATGTAGAAGATATAAAAAAATTAAAACTACAAGAGGAAGAAGTAGAAGATGTTGAATGGTTTTCTGAAAGTGAGATTATAGAGTTAATGAAACAAGATAAATTTTTTAAAAATCATTATGAAGAATTTGAGATTTTGATGGATTGGTTAAAAGAAAGAAAGAATAGACAAGGGGACGGGGATGTTGTCTAGACTTGATGAAAAATTAAAAGATTGTGAGCCTATAATAACTCAGGTTTCAGAGGAAATAAATAAAAAATGATAAAATTTCATTATAATCTAGGAAATTAAGGAAGGGGTATTAGTTATATGAATTTAGAAAAATATAACATACGTAAGGAAATAATAGATTATCTTAATGAAGTTCTACAATTTCATTATAATCAGAATGATAAAGGACATGGTATAGATCATGCAGAATATGTAATTAATAGAAGCTTGAAATTTGCAGAAGAAATAAAAAATATTAATTATGAAATTGTATATTGTGTCGCCGTGTATCATGATATAGCTCATCACATTGATGCAAAGAATCATGAGGTAGTATCAGCTAAAATACTTAGTGAAGATGAAAGACTGAAAGAATTTTTTACAAATGAGCAAATTAAAATAATGAGTGAAGCTGTTGAAGACCATCGTTCTTCAATTACTGGAGAACCAAGGAGTATATATGGAAAAATTGTATCATCTGCAGATAGAAATACTGATGTAATAACAACTCTTAAAAGATGTTACTCATACAATAGAAAGCATTATACAGAACTTAGTGAAGATGAGGTAATTGAGGAATGTAGATGTTTTATTATAAAAAAATTTGGATTAAATGGATATGCAAGAACTAAAATGTATTTCGATGATAAAGCTTATGACAAGTATTTAAGTGACATTACAGAATTAGCATTAGATAAAGAAAAATTCCATAAAGCAATATGTGATGCAAATGGAATAGCAAATTAAAAAATTACGTAAACAAAAAATAGATTTATAAGTTAGAAAGGTGATGATAATGATGGAACAATTAACTGATCAAATGATATTGGAAGCTATTTCAAAGGAATATATGTCAACAGTAAATACAAACATATACATATTACCAATTATGATGTTGGTTAATGCTATTATCTTTACAATTGTATTTATTTTAGCAAAAAAAGATAAGAATAGATTTAAAAATGCTGTAAGAGTAAGAAAAATTGCATTAGTAGTAATAATTATTTCATTGTTGTTTGGGTGCTTTTTTATAGCGATGGGATTTGAAATAAAAAATGATGGAGTAGATTCTGATTGGTATGTTGTCATTAAGAACGTAAAAAAAGTTAAAAAAACAACAAGTGATCATTTTGTAAATGATATTTGGGTTGAGGGGACACCAGAATGGTATATGATGGTAGAAGACTATGATGAAAGAGTGAAGATTAATGAAGAGTTCTTTTATAAATTTAAGAACAATGAAAATTTAGGAGAAGAAACAAAAATTTATGTAGTATTTAACAAAAATGAAAAATTATTGCTTTGGTATGATGTAAATAAGTATAATTATGTTGGAGAAAGGCTTATTTCTCAATAAAAGAATTCAATTAAAAAGGTAATAATAAAGATAAAGATGAAGATAAACAAATTTAAATAAGTATCAAAAAAATACCTTCAATCATATAATATGAAAAATATGATTGGAGGTTTATTTTATGGATTATGAAATAATGATGAACGGAAATGTAAAATTAGGACAATATGCTCCTGATTTTGAAGCACAGACTACAATGGGAGATGTTAAGTTATCTGATTATAGAGGCAAATGGCTTGTATTGTTTTCACATCCACGGAGACTTCACACCTGTATGCACAACAGAAATAATTGCTCTAGCTAAAGCAAATACATATTTTGAAAATTTAAATACATGTTTATTAGGTCTTAGTGTAGATTCGAATCCATCTCATTTAGAGTGGTTATATAACATATATTGTAGGACAGGTATAGTTGTACCATTTCCAATTATAGCAGATAGAAGCGGACAAATTGCTAGAAAATATGGAATGATATCAACAGATATAAGTAATACAGAAACTGTAAGAAATGTGTTTATAATAGATGACAAAGGAAAAATACGAACAATATTGGTATATCCAATGAATGTTGGAAGATGGATACCAGAAATATTGCGTATAGTGCAAGCATTACAAACTGCTGATTGTAACAAAGCATCAACTCCAGCAAATTGGGTACCAGGAAATCCTATAATTGTACCTAGTCCTAATACATTTGATGGATTAATTGAGAGGAATAATGAAATTAATGAAAATAGGAATGGATTGAGTTGGTATTTAAGTTTTAAAAAGTCCAAATGTGATAATTAAAATGTTTAATAGTACCCCAGTTTATTAAAAATATATTTAATTATTGTATTTGAAGCAGGTTAATGGTATAATATAAATAATTAAATATAAAAGAAAGACTAACTATTAATTGTCAATAGTTTTTCTGAAAATTTTTTTAATAATTTGTTAGATAAAAATTTGCATA
>CANPWE010000077.1 GCA_947581895.1 uncultured Clostridia bacterium
CATTGTTAATATATTTATCCCTTTTACATAACTATTGAATTTGACTACTCTACAGAAGTGGGTTATTTGAATAGTGTGAAATAGTAACAAAAAATATTTTAAATGTACTAAGGAACAATTAGGTTACATAAATCACAAAACTTACATTGACATTTTATGTAAAATATGATAATATAAGTATGTTCGTATTGTTTAGAAACCAATGAGATTAAATCTTAAAGGATTCTAATCCCCCAAGATAATTTAAGGAGGCTATTATTTATGTTTTTAGTATCTATTCCAGGGATTACAGATGAAGAAATGATGAGACGGTATGAATGTGTTAAGCCGGTTGTCATGATGAATGGTAAGTTACACTATTTAAGAGAATATACTCTGGAAGAACTTAAAAGTACAAGTTATCTGTTCAATAAAGTGCAAGATGTACGGCAAGAAGTCGATAGTGATGAGCTTGAGATTTGGGAAGGTAAAGATTTTTTGTGTTTGCATGAATATGGACGTGTAGGTCTTTTTAAGCCAAGTGTTGGAGAAGTACTTTCTCAAATGGCAGGATACTATACGATGTATGCAAAAGCATTCGAAATTATCCAAATGCCCAAAGTAGTTGAAGACTTTCACAAAGATGCCCTTTCATCTATTGCTTTTGAAAATGGATACTATGTCTCAGTTGTAAGACTGTATAAGGGAAAAGAAAAAAAGTAATACAAATTACAAATCGGTGTAGTTTATAACTGCATCGATTTTGATATCATAATTTATTTAGTTCATACTGAATTTATTAGAAAGTATTAAATTAATTAAATAAAATTATAAGTTTTTGAAAATATATTGTAAAAAAATATGCATTAGTTTAAAATATAATTATATAAATAAAAAGGGAGGAAAATATGACAAGAGCAGAATTAAAACAACAAGCAAAAGATACACTAAAAGGAAGATGGGGAACAATTATAGGAATAACAGTTGTATATGGTATTATAGTTATGGCATTATCTTTGATAGGAAAATTAATTCCAATAGTTGGATCTATTTTGGCATTAATTATTCCTATACCTTTATCATTTGGCTTTGTAGGGCAATTAATAAAATTTTCTAGAAAAGAAGACGTAGGAATTACAGATTTCTTTTCAATTGGGTTTAAAAATTTTGAAAAATCATGGTCAATTGTGGGATTTACTTTAATAAAGTTATTACCATATATTTTAGGAATGTTTGGAATTGGCATAATATTAGCAATATTTATGGTAATATATTTTTTTAATCAAAATGTAGGTGGTATACTATTAGGAATTCTTCCAATAGCAAGTATTATATTTATGATAGTATATGTTTTAATGTTGGTAAAATCATTATTATATATATTAACTGAATATATTGGAAATGATATTAATGATTTAAAAGGGAAAGAAATTGTTAATAAAAGTGCTGAATTAATGAATGGACATAGAGTTGAATATTTTGTATTACAGTTATCATTTATTGGTTGGGCTTTATTAGCTTCATTTACATTTGGAATAGGTTTATTATGGTTAGTTCCATATATGAAAATGACAAATATTAAATTTTATGAGTATGTTTTAGGAAATAATAAAAATGTTAATGATAATGATGAAGCAATAAAAAACAATTAATATAAAAATTTTTCTATTAAGAAATGATAAAGACACATAAATACTTAAGAGTGTTAAAAAAGTTATATTTTTTAACACTCTTAGTAATACTATTAGATTTTTTATATTATTGCTTTTTAATTTTAGGCTTTGCTATTAAAGATGCAATATACCCAAAGAAAACTGCAGCAGCAATTCCACCAGCTGAGGCTTTAACACCTCCAATAAATGCTCCTAATAAACCTTGTTCTTTAACTCCTTCAATAGCACCTTTAGCAAGATTTGCTCCAAAACCTGTTAATGGAACAGTAGCTCCTGCACCAGCAAAATCTATAACATATTTATAGATTCCAAGTCCACCAAGTATTGCTCCTGCAGTTACAAATATAACTAAAATACGAGCAGGTGTAAGTTTTGTTTTATCAATTAATATTTGACCTATTATACAGATCAATCCACCAACAGCAAAGCATTTTAATAATTGTAACCAATCTATACTTTGAATAAAATCCATATTTCTCAATCCTTTCTAGTTAATATAATAAACAAATAGTTATGAGAACAGACAAAAACCCCGTCCCCTTGTCTAAATCTCAATACTAATAGCATGTGCAATTCCAGGAATACTTTCACCTTGTTGAGTACTAGTAGAATTCATTAATGCACCAGTTGCAATTAGTAAAATTCTTTTTATTTTTCTATCTTTTAATTGTTTAAAGAAATATCCGGAAAAAATGGTTCCTATACAACCACATCCAGAACCACCAGAATGAGTGTCTTGAGTTTGTTTATCAAACATTAAAACACCACAATCATTGTAATTTGATTTAATATTATATCCTTTTGTTTCAGCTAATTCAATTAAAATATCTTTTCCAATATGACCTAAATCTCCAGTTATAATTGCATCATAATAACTTGGTTTTCTACCAGTATCTCTAAAATGAGTAACAAGTGTTGCTAATGCTGCTGGAGCCATTGCAGCTCCCATATTATTGGCATCTTTTATTCCCATATCAACAATTTTTCCAGGTGTAATATGAGTAATATAAGGTCCTTGTCCAGAACTAGATAAGATTGCAGCACCTGAACCTGTTACAGTCCATTGAGATGTAGGAGGTCTTTGATTTCCAAGTTCTAATGGAAATCTGAATTGTTTTTCAGCACTACAAAAGTGACTTGATGTGGCACATAAAACATTTTTTGCACTACCTGAGCCAACAAAAATACTGCCTAAACACATACTTTCAACAAAAGTTGAACATGCTCCAAATACACCAAAAAATGGAATATTAAGTTCACGTAAACCAAAACTAGATGAAATACATTGATTTAGTAAATCTCCTGCAAAACAATAATCTATATCTGAAACACTTATACCTGATTTTGAAATAACACTACTTACAGTTTCTTTTACAAATTTGCTTTCAGCTTTTTCCCAGCTTTTCTCACCCCAAAATTCATCTTCAATACACTGGTCAAAATATTTTGCCATAGGTCCTTGTGATTCTTTAGGTCCAACAATGGAAGCTGTTTGAAGTATTGTAGGTGGATTATCAAATTTTATAGTTTGTTCTCCAATATGTTCCAAAATAATTCCTCCTTTTTTTATGAAATTTAAACATAATACAATATTTAATTTAACTTAAATTAGTTATAGTTTAAACAAAATAAAGGAAGAATATGCGAGAAAAACAAAAAAAGACTAATATTTCATTAAAATTATTAGTCTTTTTTTGTATATAATTAATTTATTTTTGATGAATATCAAGTTGTTTATATGGAATATCAATTTTATGTTTTTCTAAGGTTGTTAGAATACAATGTAGTGCATCTCTTTTAATTTGAAATTTCTTTTCTACAGAACAAGTAATTTTTATAAGATATTTTATACCTGAATCATCAAGTTCAGAAATTCCCTTATATGTTGCATCTTCAACTTTTTCAAAATCTTTAATTTCATCAATAATTTCTGTGATAACACTTTCAGCTTTATCAACAGAAACTTCATAAGGCATTGGAAAATCTATGTATACAGTGTTAGATACTATTTGAATTTGTTCGATATTCCTATTTGCAATAGAAACAATATTATCTGTAGAAATATCTTGAATTTTTGTGGTATTTAAGCCAATTACTAAAACTTTTCCCATAATATTATTATATATAACAATATCTCCAACTGAAAAATAATTATCAGATAAAATACTAAATCCTCTAATTATATCTTTTAGAGCATCTTGAACTGCAAGACCAATAATAACACTGGCAATTCCAACACCGGCAAGCATTGAGCTGACATTTACTCCATTTGTTTGTAAAAGAAGTAATAATGTTATAATGATGAAAATATATTTTAGAACACTGTTTAGTAGTCTGAAATATGTTTTTCCTTTATTGTTTAAGCGTTTTGCTGATATGGCACGTTTTTCACTTTTGGAAAAAAATTTGGAGATTATTTTGTAAATGCAAAAACTAATTATTATGATTAGTAGTGAATGTATTATATTGGTTTGTGGTAAATTTTTTATAAAATCAATTATTTTATTCATGTTTGTTTGTGTCCTTTCTTTTTTTTATATAATTATACTATGTAAATTAGATTATGACAATAGGTGTTAAAAAATAAGTTATTGGTTAATACTTTTGCAATAAGCCGTCAAATTCAATAGTTATGTAATGCTTTTACAGGAGACCGTCAAAAAATCCAAGATAAGTATGGCTGTTGACATATATTATTTTGAAAATGTTTCCCAACAGCGCAC
>CANPWE010000078.1 GCA_947581895.1 uncultured Clostridia bacterium
TTATTTGGCAATACTTTGTATTACCGCTTAGGTCTTTTTCTCTAAAGGATTTATTGTTTACTTTTCAATGTACTTTTAGCTCCTTTTTACGGAACGATTTGTATTATACTATACCAAAAATTTTTTGTCAACACTTTTTTCATATTTTTTTTATTTTTTGTTATAATACAATTTGTATATAATATATTTTACATATATTAGTGTAAGTTTTTATGTATTTTTGGTAAGCGACTAAATATTAGTTTATCACCATTAATTTACTTTGTCAATAAAAAACAGCAAAAATTTTATGGTAATTTTTGCTATTTTTTTATTTTAAAAATTATTATTTAGATAAAATCGTTAATGTTATACTTTCTATAACATTATTTTCATTGTATTGCATTTCAATTTTATATTTTTTATTTTTACTTATTACATTTAATATATTATTTATAGTCTCTTGATCTTCTTTGCCCTTCTCTATATTAAGTTTTAATTCTTTACCACTTATTACTTCCATACTACCTAAGTTTTCAGATACAACTTCCAAAAGTTTTTCTACATTTTCATATGTTGTTTCTTCTGATTCATAAAATTCAAATTTTGAATTAAATCTATTTTTTTGAACTTCTGACATTTCGTTAGTATCTTCTATAGTAAAATCATCATTTCTAGCATTTATATTTAATATACTATTGTTAAATCTTGTTTGTATACTAGCAGTTTTTTCATCTAAAGATTTTTGAACTTGTTGTGTTATGGTATTAAATATTTGTGATAATTGCTCTTGACTATAATTATTTAATACTACATTGTTTTCTTCACTTATATTTTCAATTTCTGGTGTATTTTGTAATATATTATTATTTTTTGTAAAATTCAAAGTTATTTGATTATTTTCATCATTATAGCTAATTGTAGTATCTGTATCTACATTACTATTTTCAATTATAATTTTTCTAGATAATTCTAAATTATTCGTATCTCCATTTTCAGTTTTTGAAATTTTAATTATAAAGTTATAATTATTTGAAGAATCATTTTGAGATATGTTTATAGTTCTAGTATTTTCTTCTTCTTGAAAAATTGTTGTTTGTATGTTAATACCTTTATTTTCTTCTTCATTTTTTATATCTATTATTGTTTTTTCAGTTTCAGTTTCTATTAATGTTCTTAGTGTTATCCCTTTATTTTCATATACTGTAAATTTTATTTCATCTTGCCCTATATTATTATCTTGTATATTTTTTATTTTTTCATCTATATTTTTTAAGAATTGTTCTTTAATATTTAATGTGCTTTCTTCACTTACATTTTCATAAATTGTACTTTCTATTTTATCTATTTTATTTAATATTATTTGGTCTTCTTTTAATGTTTCTAATATACTTATATATATGTTATTTAGTTCTTCTCTAGTTAATTTTAATATATATGCATTAGTTTTCATTGATTTTTCATTTACTGTTATAATTGAATTTCTTTGTTTTGTGAATTTATTTTTTTGTATTTTTCCTAAAATTAAATTACTGTAAGTAGTTTTTAAATTGTTTATTTCCTCTTCTGTAAAGCTTAATAATTCTTCAATATTTATGTTTTCTTGTATTTGATCAGGAACTGAACTTGAATTCATTCCTATTTTTTCTGATAACTCCTTTAGGTTATTATTCTCTATACTTATATATTGTTCAAATATATTTAAAAATTTCAATGAATACATATTATTATTTTGATTTATATATTGTAGTGCAATTATCTCTTCATCTTTATCATTTATTTTTATATTACTAAAATTAATGTTATCTGTATTATTTACTTTTCCTTCTATATTTAAATTAATATCATTTAATATATCATCTGTTTTTTCTGAGTTAGCTAAGTACTCAGCAGACGCTTTTGCATTATATTCATAATTATTTTGTTTTAATAAATTTGAATAGTCATTTTCGGTATTCATATTAAATATATTTTCTAATGTTTCAACATTTTGTATTGCATATTTTGCAAATAATACATCATTTGATTTTAAAAAGTCTGTTTTTATGTATAAAATGCCAATTGCAATAGCAATGATTATAATTAATATTATTGTTGGAATTATAATGGTCACAAGTGTTCTTTGCTTTTTTGTCATCATAATAATCTCCTCCTTCGTATATTACTATTATAACTTTTAATTTTTCTTTCTGCAATAAAATTTTATTATTTTCTTATTCTTTGTTTTACAGCTTCGTATACTATTATGCCTGTAGATACTGAAGCATTAAGTGATGTTATTTTACCTAGCATTGGAATTTTAACTAAAAAATCACAATTTTTCTTTACCTTTTCACTTATTCCATTTCCTTCATTTCCGATTACTATACCAAGTGGTCCTTTTAAATCTTGATTATAGTAGTAGGTATCTGTTGCTATATCAGTACCACAAATCCATAATCCTTCTTGTTTTAATTTTTGTATAGAATCTGATATATTTGTTACTCTAGCTATTTTCATATGCTCTACTGCTCCAGCTGATACTTTATTTACCGTGCTATTAACTCCTGCTGCTCTTCTTTTTGGAATTATTATTCCATGAACACCTGCTGTTTCCGCTGTTCTTATTATTGAACCTAAATTATGAGGATCTTCTATTCCATCTAATATTAAAACAAATGCATCTTCATTTCTTTGTTTTGCAACATCTAATATATCTTCTATTTCTGCATATTCAAATGGTGGAACAATTGCAATTACTCCTTGATAATTTTCATTTTGTGCTATTTGATCCATTTGCCTTTTGTCTTTTTCTACTATTATTACTTTTTTATCCTTAGCTTTTGCTATTATTTTATTTATTGATCCATGTTTTTCGCCTTTAGTTACATATATTTTATTTATGTCTTTTCCACTTTCTAATAATTCTAATACTGAATTTCTACCTTCAACTTGGTCATCAAAATTTTTTTCTTCTATTCTTTTTTCTTTCATTATTTTTTCCTTTCTATTTACTTTTTTAATTTTTTGTTATATTATATTAGCATTATATTTTCCAGAAGGAGGACTTGTATTTATGAAAAAATTTTTTAATTGGTTTTTTCGCAAATTTTGGTGGAAGAGAAAATTAAAAAAATTGAAGCTTCAGGGTGAAGGCTTACTTAATAAGTATTCTGATGAAGAAAAAAAATATCGGAGTTGCCTTAACCTAATTAATATTAATGAAGCAAAATTCAAATCATTTGATGGTTCTATACTTTCGTGGTTTTTTGAAAGTCTTAATCATCGCAGAAGCGAAGCAAAAATTCATAAGCAACTCAGTAAACAATATCTTAAGGAATTCGTAGAATTAAATAAAAAAATTACGGATTTAGAAACAAAGTTAAATTCTCTTCACTAGAAGCTCTAGCAGGTCACATGACCTGCTTATTTCTATTCATCATCTAGTTTTAGAACTGATAAAAACGCTTCTTGTGGTACTTCTACATTTCCGATTTCACGCATTTTTTTCTTTCCTCTTTTTTGTTTTTCAAGTAATTTTTTCTTTCTTGTAATATCTCCTCCATAACATTTAGCAAGTACATCTTTTCTCATTGCTGAAATTGTTTCTCTTGCTATTATTTGTCCTCCTACTGCAGCCTGAATTGGTATTTTAAATAGTTTTCTTGGTATTACTGTTTTTAATTTTTCTACCATTTTCTTTCCTCTGTCATATGCAGTATCTTTATGTACTATAAATGAAAGTGCATCAACTGGTTCATTATTTATATGTATATCTAGTTTTACCAAATCTGAACGCCTATATTCTTTAAATTCATAATCAAATGATGCATATCCTTTTGTTTTTGATTTTAAATTGTCAAAAAAGTCATAAATTATTTCATTTAATGGCATTTCATATATTAATGTTACTCTGTTTTCATCAAGATATTGCATATCTACGTATATTCCTCTTCTTTTTTGGCATATATCCATTACATTTCCTACATATTCTTTTGGTAAAAATATATTTGCAGTTACAAAAGGTTCTTCAATATATGATATTTCCTGTGGCACTGGCAAATCTGTTGGATTGTATATTTCTAATGCTTCTCCTGTTGTTTTATGAACTTTATATATAACAGATGGTGCTGTAGTAATTAATCCCAAATCGAACTCTCTATCTAGTCTTTCTTCTATTATTTCTAGATGTAGTAATCCTAAAAATCCACATCTAAAACCAAATCCTAATGCAGCTGAAGTTTCTGGTTCATATTCTAATGCTGCATCATTTAATTGTAATTTTTCAATAGCAACTTTTAAGTTTTCATATTCGC
>CANPWE010000079.1 GCA_947581895.1 uncultured Clostridia bacterium
AAACCATCAAACATTACATCTATCATTCTCATCTAAAAATTGATTAAATGGTGTTAAATATTCACTAAATACAAATGCATCCCATATTTGTCTGTTTGAATTTAGATTAGCTTCATATGATGATTTTGTTTCAATATCAATGTATGTGTTATCTGGTTATATAAATAATAGAACATGTTCTTTTATTCTATTATCTGAATAATTAATATTTAATGATTTTACTTTCCGTTCTACAATTTGATAAACGTTTCCAATTAATACTTTATTTGCATTAATTTTTATATCACCTATTAACATTGTATGTAAGAAAAAAGATCTTATGAAAATTAATACAGTTACCATTCATAATTTTGTAGTTTTTATCAATTAATTTCTCTTATTTTTATATCTTCTTCCCATACTTTTTCTTTAAAGAATTGCTTCTTTCTCTATTTTCAGAAATTAAATTTTCTCTACGACCAAATGCATCGACTAATTCTTTTTCACAATTAGCTTCTAAAAATTTTCTAATTTCAATATTTGAAATGCCTTGTTCTCTCATTAATAAAATCATTTCATGAGTCTTTCTAGTATAATATTTAGAATTTTTTGTAATTTCTAAATAGGATTTAAATTCATTTTCATCATTTGTTAATTTACTCTCTTCTATACTAGATTCCCCATCATCTAATTCAAGGAATTTTTTAGCCCAATCACTTTTCATAACTTCCTTCATATCTAGATTAACAGGTTCTGTATTACCTTCGTTTAATCTAGATGCTTGTAATTTTCTACTTTCATATTTACCATCTAATGCATCATTAATAATTTTTTCTGCGATTTCTTCTTCGTTTAGTCTTTTCACAATAGAAACCTCCCTTAACTAATCTAATTATACATTAAAAATAAGCAAAATACTATCTTTATGTCATTTTCATTATTTTTTTGATGTATTATTTTAAATAAAAATTTATTTTCATTTAATCACTTTATTACACTTTCCGCTTTCTTTCATAGCATTATATTCTTCTAGTGTATCACCAACTTGCTTATCATATCCTATTTCGAGTAAATTTTTAATTTCTATGTATTTATGCTTTTCCATAACTGCGTAATGAAACCTATCAGTTGCTCCACCAGAATAGTAAAATATTTCATATTTACCACATTCATAATATTCTTGTTCATATACTTCTTTTCTGATTGAAGCTCCATTTACGCCTAAACTATTTATTTTAATCAATATAAGCATTATTGTTATCGGAAGAAAAACACAAGCTAATAAAGATATACCAGAAAACACATAACATATAAATTTATTCGTATGATTTAAAATCATTATTCCAAAAAATAAGAATATGGAAAGTAAAAACATATATATATTATTTAATACAATGAAGTAAATAAATAAAGTTATATAAAATGTTTTTTTAAATTTCAAAATATTATTAAATTTAATAGCTATAAATGAACTTAATCCTACAAATAAAATCATAGCATATGATATAAAATACCATTAAAATAAAATGAATCATCCTCAAGCCAAAAAAAAGCAAACAATATAATTTCTAATAAAACGTAATAATAACTAATTAACTTTTTCATAAAAAATAACTCCTTAAATCTAAATAACCTACTATTATATTATCAATTTAATTATACCTTTAAGAATACTAAAAGTATAAGCAAAATTCATCTTTATTACTAATAGATACAATATTACTAAAATTATTAACTACTTTTTTCAAGTAGACGTACTCCAAATTCTTTACTATTTTATGGAAATGAAGAAAAATTAGAAAAAGACTACAATTTTTGAATAGTCTTAGTTTTGCCACATACTAAGTTTTTGACAACTTAGAAACGCACTTGCAAATTGACATAATCAATTAGCATGCTTATTAAATATATTTTAGTAATTCAGTAAATTCTGTATAACCACTTTCAGAATTTAAATGGCCTCCCCCTGAAATCAAAATTTGATTATCTGTTATAGTGTCTGCAAACTCTTTCTCTTTTTCATATTTTACATAAGGATCATTATCTGAATAAAAGCAAACAATATCTTCACAATAATTTTTAATATCTGTTAAATTATCTAAAAACATACTTTTGTTTACTAAGTCATATTCTTCATCTATTTCTAAATAGTTATTAAATCCACATACAAACACTAATCTCTTTACTTTTATTTTATTTTCAATTAAAAATTTACAAATGAAGATAGGTGCTATTGAATGAGCAAATATAATTGTATTTTCATTTATAATACCTGCTTCTAAATAGCATTTTAAAAGTTTAGACCAATTCTCATAGTTTTGAAATCCAACCCCAGTAGGAAAATCGGGAGTATAGACTTCTAAATTTCTGTCTTCTATTTCTTTTCTTAAATAAGGAAACCAATTACCAAATGGATTTCCAAAACTTCCGTGTATTATAAAATAATTACTCATATTTACCTCCTTAATATTTTTGAAAACTTTTCATCATCACTAAATAAATATCCAACTATTCCCTCATTCAACCAATATTGATTTTCTTCTGAATTTCCGTCAGTCTTTATTATATATTGTGTTTGTAAAATGTGCATTGCATTTGCTAACTTATATAATGTACTAAATGAACTTAACTCATATTCAGTAAGTGAAACATATTTATTATATTCTCTTAATAATAATGCAATATTTTCATAAGTGTTTTCTTTGGACTTATTATCTAAACACATATTACAAGATATTACTGCTAAATCAATTATTCTTGGCAAATAATTAGAAACAGCAAAGTCAATAATCCAAATTTTATTATTTCTATCTCGCATTACATTTGTACTTATAATATCTCCGTGAACAAATCCTTTTGGAAGTTTATCAAAATTTATATCTTTTAATTCAGTTAAAAGTCTATCAAATTCTTTTTTATATTTATCAGAAACATACTCCCTTTTATTTTTATATTCTTGCTCAAAGTTTATAATCGCCCACGAATCATAAATAAAATCAGGTTTAATATCTAATTGATTTATCATTGCAGTTTGTTTTGCAAGTTCTTTTATCGTTTCTTTATTTGCTTTTTGTTTTAATTCAAAATAATTTTTACCATCAATATATTCAAATACACATATATCATAATGATTATTTTTGTAATCCAATTCTAATACAACATCATTATTTATCCTTAAAGGTTTAGGTGAATTTATTTGACTATTGGCTACTGCTCGTATTCTTTCTAAACAATTAACTATATCCTTTTTTGTTCTCATATTATTAAAAATTTTAACACAATATTTACCATTTGTTGTAGTTAAATAGTAATTATAATCTTCATATCCAATAATTATTAACTCATTTGAAATAAAACCACCTAAATTATAATGACTACATATTTGCTCTGATATATTTTTTAAATCAGTATTAAGTCCTATTCTTTTATTGAAATCTTGTAATTCAAAAGTATCCATTTTATCATCTCACTATTTCTTTATTTTTTCTTTGCTATTATGAAAATTTTATTATTTCCATCTTCGCCAAGTTCATTTTCTCCAACTTCTTCTTTTTCTATCTCGTAAATTTTTTGAAAATTATGCTTTTGTAATAATTCATTTATTTGTTCTTTTGTAAAGAAATTGAAGTATAATACCTTTTTACCATTTTCTTTTAAATATGGCTCATCAATAAAATCTTCTCCATTACCCAACTGAACTACAAAGCACAAAACACCATTTTGCTTTAATAAATCATATATATTTGAAAATACTTTATCTAATTCCTCTTTTGGTATGTGAAATAATGAATAAAATGTTATTATTACATCAAAAGAATTATTTTCAAAGTGTTCTATCATATCATCTAAAATATAAGGAACATTAGGATAAAACTCTTTTGATTTTCTCATCATCTCTTTTGAAAAATCATAACAAATTGCATTATATCCTCTTTGAATAAATAATTCAGTTAATTTCCCTGTTCCACCACCTAAATCTAATATTTTAGAATCAGCTTTTAATTTTGACATAAATTCTTCTACTACTTCAATATCTTCATATTTTCTACCAAATTCAGCAGAATACTCATCTGCAATTATATTGTAGTCTCTCTTTACAGATTCTCTTTTTTGAATTGAATTAATATTATTATCCATTATTATCATTTTCCTATATTTATTAGTTAATATTTATAACTTCTAAATCGTTCGGTACTATAACATTACCATTAAAATAACTCTGTGCTTCTTCTGTATATAATTTTTTTCTTTCATTTTTATGAGATTC
>CANPWE010000080.1 GCA_947581895.1 uncultured Clostridia bacterium
AAGCCACATTTTCAAAATAATATATGTCAACAGCCATACTTATCTTGGATTTTTTGACTACTCTACAAAATTTTGTTATGTGAAAAGTATTAAATAATAACGGAAATTTCCTAAATTTTCCATTTATGATTGACTAAATTAGATTGAAATGATAAAGTGAGGGTGATGAATATGTAAGAGAATTATAAAACAAATAAAATATGAAATTTGAGGAGGAAGATGGATTATGGAAAAAAATTGGTATAATAAAACCAAAGAAGAAATTTTTAAAGAATTTAATATTTCTGAAGATGAAGGATTATCTAATGAGCAAGTTTCATCAAATCGTGAAAAATATGGATATAATGAATTAAAAGCTCAGAAGAAAAAAAGTTTGTTTATGAAATTTTTAGAACAGTTTAAAGATTTTATGATTATTGTTTTAATTATTGCAGCTGTAGTTTCTGGTGTTGTTGGTTATATAGAAGAAGGGAAAATTACAGATTCGATTATTATTTTAGTTGTAGTTATAGTAAATGCTATAATTGGTGTTGCTCAAGAAGCTAAAGCTGAAAAGTCTTTAGAGGCTCTACAAAAATTAAGTAGTCATTCAGCAAAAGTTATTAGAGATGGTAAAGTAACAGTTGTGGCATCAAGAGAATTAGTTCCTGGAGATATTGTTGTTTTAGATACAGGTGATTATGTTCCAGCAGATTTAAGAATTATAGAAGCTGTTAATTTAAAATCACAAGAGGCTTCTTTAACAGGAGAATCAGTACCATCTGAAAAAAATGTAGAAACTATTGAAGATGAAAAAGTTGGTGTTGGTGATAGATATAATATGCTATTTTCATCAAGTTTAATAACATATGGTAGAGGAAAAGGTGTTGTTGTAGAAACAGGGATGAATACTGAAGTTGGTAAAATTGCTGGAATAATTAGTAATACAGTAAAATCTGAAACACCACTTCAAACTAAATTAAATAAATTGGGAAAAACATTAGGTATAGCTGCTTTAGTAATTTGTGTTATTATATTTATTATAGGTTTATTATATGGTAAAGAACCTTTAGATATGTTTATGACTGCAGTAAGTTTAGCTGTTGCTGCAATTCCAGAAGGACTAGCTGCTGTTTCAACAATAGTTCTTGCAATAGGTGTTCAAAGAATGGTTAAGAAAAATGCGATTGTAAAAAAATTACCAGCAGTTGAAACTTTAGGAAGTGCATCAGTAATTTGTTCAGATAAAACAGGAACATTAACACAAAATAAAATGACAGTTGAAAAAGTTTTCTATGATGGAAAATTAGTAGATATGAATGATATAAAAGATGAAGATATAAAAGATGATTTAGAAAGATTAACATATATAAGTATGTTGTGTAATGATACAAAAGTAGGAGAAAATAATGAATTAACAGGAGATCCAACAGAAACAGCTTTAATAGATATGGGATTTAAATTAAATTTTGAACCAGATTTTTATGTATCATATCCAAGAGTAAAAGAAGTTCCATTTGATTCAGATAGAAAATTAATGACAACAGTTCATCAAGTAGGAGACAAATATTTAGTATATACTAAAGGTGGTGTTGATGAATTATTAAAAAATTGTAAATTTTATTTATTTAATAATGAAATCAGAAATGATTTAGATAAATTTAAAACAGAAATAAGTAAACAAAATGAACAAATGGCTCAAAATGCATTAAGAGTATTAGCAATGGGTTATAAAGAATTAGACCATATGCCATCAGATGAAGAAATGAAAACAATAGAATCAGATTTAATTTATGTTGGTATGGTTGGTATGATAGACCCACCAAGAGAAGAAGTAAAAGCAGCTGTTGCTAAATGTAAAACAGCAGGTATTAAAACTGTAATGATTACAGGTGATCATAAGATAACTGCTACAGCTATTGCAAAAGCTCTAGGAATTCTAGAAGAAGGTGATGAAGCAATAACTGGTAGTGAACTTGAAGAAATGTCTGATGAAGAATTAATAAAAAGAGTAAGAAAAATTTCAGTATATGCAAGAGTTTCACCAGAACATAAGGTTAGAATAGTAAAAGCATGGCAGGCAAATGGGGAAATTGTTGCAATGACAGGTGATGGTGTAAATGATGCTCCAGCACTAAAAACTGCTGATATAGGTTGTGCTATGGGAATTGTTGGTACAGATGTTTCAAAAGAAGCTGCAGATGTAATTTTAACTGATGATAATTTTTCAACTATAGTTTCAGCAGTAGAGGAAGGTAGACGTATTTTTGATAATATTTTAAAAGCAATACAATTTTTATTATCAAGTAATGTTGGTGAAATTATACTTTTATTTTTATCAATCTTGATAGCTCCATTACTTGCAGGTAAATTTGGAATTGATATAAAATTAATAGAACCATTATTACCAATTCATATTTTATGGGTTAATTTAGTAACAGATTCACTTCCAGCATTAGCATTAGCAGTTGATCCTGCTGAAAAAGATATAATGAATAGAAAGCCTAATAAAAAACAAAAGGGAATATTTACAAAAGGTATGACATGGAGAATAGTATATCAAGGTTTAATGATTGGTTTACTTACATTAGCTGCATTTATAATAGGTTTAGGTACAAAAAATGTTCCAGAAGTAGAAGGAATGACATCAGAAGAAGTACGTGTTGCAATAGCTCAAACAATGGCATTTATAGTACTTGCTTTATCAGAATTAGTTCATGTATTTAATGTTAGAAATAATAGTAAATCTTTATTTAAAAGTGGAATATTTAATAATTTAATATTAATACTTGCAATAGTAGTTTCAGCAGGTTTAATGTTTGTTGTGTTATTAGTACCAGCTTTAAGAAATATTTTTGATATTGTTCCTTTACCAGTAGAAAATATTATTGAGACTATATGTTTAGTATTAGCACCAGTAGTTATTGTTGAAATATTTAAGTTATTTAAAATTAATACAATTAAAGGAGAATAATATTTTTTAAGAATTAAAAATATTTAAAGATATTTAAAAATATTTTAGAATATTAAAAAATGTTTAAGAATATTTAAAAATATGTAAGAATATTTGAGAAAATTTTAGAAATTAAAAAAGAGATAGGAAAAATTTTAAATCATTTCTATCTCTTTTTTAATTTTCAAAATTATATAACAAAATTATATAAGAAAAAAATAATTTTAAAGTACATATAAATATATAGAAAAAAATTGTAAAATACTTCCTGCTAAAACAAAGAAATGCCATAAAGAGTGCATATATTTAATTTTTTTTCCTAATCCAAAAATAATTGCTCCAATAGTGTAAACAATTCCACCTGCAAGTAAAAGTAGAATACCATTTTTTTCAACACAAGCACATAGTGTTTTAAATGCAAAAATTACAAGCCATCCCATACATAAATAACATATCATAGAAAAAACTTTAAATTTTTCTAAATTTATGGAATTTAGTGTTACTCCTAAAATAGTAAGACTAAGAATAATTCCAAAAATTGTCCATCCAAGAGCACCTTTCATTGCAACTAAAACATATGGTGTGTATGAGCCAAATATTAATAAAAAAATACTACAGTGGTCAAATATTCTAAAAACTCTTTTTGCTTTACATGTTGGTTTGAAACTATGATATAGGGTAGACATTGTATATAAAATAATAAGCATAGTTCCATATATTACTGAGCTTACAACTGATATTGCACTATGGTGTTTTGCTGAAGTTATTATTGTTAATACTAATGCAGCTATACTAAGAAAAATGCCTATACCATGTGAGATTGCACTAATTAATTCTTCTGATAAAGAGTAGTGAGGTGTTGATATTTTTTTTCCTATTAATTCTAATGAATTTTCCATAAATAAATTCCTTTCTTTTTTGGTAAATTTAGATAAATTTGATTTTTATAATATTTTTTATTATATAATATGGGGGGATTTTATTCAATATTTGTAATGTAAAAATATGAATTTATTGTTGGTGTTTAATGCTTTTGCAGGAGGCCGTCAAAAAATCCAAGATAAGTATGGCTGTTGACATATATTATTTTGAAAATGTTTCCCAA
>CANPWE010000081.1 GCA_947581895.1 uncultured Clostridia bacterium
GCTAGCCGGTCCCCACTTAAGCCACATTTTCAAAATAATATATGTCAACAGCCATACTTATCTTGGATTTTTTGACTACTCTACAGAAGTGGGGGATTTGAATAGTGTGAGGTTGTAACTAAAATGTAGAAAATATGGGAAATGTGTTGAAATTTGTGTGGATTTGTGATATACAATATATATATATTTTTTATAGAAAAGAGGTCATGGAATATGTGGTATGAAATTTTGTGGCGGTTCATATGGAAAAGTGATGAGTATCCAATAATAGAAGGGAATGCTGAAAGTGCGGATGTAGGATCTATGAATCTCATCTTAAGAAAATCTTTGGAAGTAATAGAAGTGGCTAGAGAATTTGGTGGTGTACCTTATTCAGAAGTACCAAGTGAGTCTAGTCAAAAATTTGCATTAAGGATTTCATTTTCTTTGCTTTTTCCGTCAGATGATTATGCCAATGAATTTCTCATTTATTTAGACTCAGCAGACCATATTTAAAGAACAGTCCCAATGGGACTGTTCTAATATTATATTTTAAGATAAAATTTTGTAAAGTGAGGAGACAGAAAAATGAAAAATATATTATTTGTAATTGCAATGGAAAAAGAGGCAAAACAAATAGCACAAAAATTGGAAATGAAAGAAATTAGTAATAATTTATTTGAAAATAAAGAGAAAAATCAAAGATTAATAATAACAGGGATAGGAAAACAATTAACAGCAATTAATTTAACACAATATTTATCTAATCAACCAAAACCAGATTTAATAATAAATGTAGGTTATGCAGGTTCAACAGATATTCCAATAGGAAAATGGGTAAATATTTCAAGGGTATATAATTATGAATGGGAAATACCAGGTGAAGAAAAATATGTAATGTTAGCAGGTGGAAGCCAAAAATTGGAATTATTAAAAAATTCAGATGTTGAAATTGTAGAGTGCTATTCTTCTGAAAGCTTTGTAACAGATACTGAGATAGAAGAACATGTAGCTTTTGATATGGAGTTACACTCAATTTCTTTAATTTGTGATTTATATGATATTTCATTATTATCATTAAAAAAAATTAGTGATAATTTAAGTTTAAAAAATTATTATAATAATTTGAAAAAAGAAGATATCTTTGAATTAACTAGTTGTTTAGATTTTATAAGTAAATAAGTTATTTTGCAAAAATTTAAAAATTTATTCTTGAAAAAATTTTACAAAATTGTTATAATTATATAAGTCACGGCAGCTAGAAAAAGCGTAGAATTCGTACGAATTCTACGCTTTTTCAAATAAATGTCGCAAAAAAAGAAAGGAGTATTTTATGAACGAAAGTAATGAAAATTTTTATTTAACACAAACACCCATAAAAAAATTACTTATCAAATTTTCTATACCATGTATTTTAGCTATGCTTGTAAGTGCCTTATACAACATAGTAGATCAAATATTTATAGGAAACAGTACTGCAGGAACAGCAGGAATAATGGCAACAACACTTGTATATCCATTTACAGTAGTTGCATTAGCTATAGCACAATTAATAGGAGATGGCTGTGCTGCACTATACAGTATTTCACTTGGCTCAAAAGATGAAAAAACAAGTAACAAATGTGTTGGAAATGCAATAATATCAATAATATTTTCAAGCATTATTTTAATGATTTTAGGCTTCATATTTATGAACCCAATTTTAAATGTTTTAGGAGCAAATGGATATGATTTAAGATGTCAAGAATTCACAAAACAATATCTAACTATTATATTATATGGAGTACCATTTTATATGTTTTCTTCAAGTATGGCATCAATAATACGTGCAAGTGGTGCACCAACATATTCTATGATTGCAACAATAATAGGTGCAATTATAAATTTAATTTTAGACCCAATTTTAATATTTGGTCTAAAAATGGGAGTTCAAGGTGCTGCAACAGCAACAATAATAGGTCAAATAGTATCAGCTATTGTTAGTGCAGTATATTTTGTAAAACCTAAATTTATAAAATTAAGTATACAAAGTTTAAAAATAGAATGGAAAGTTTTAGGAAGATTATTACAACTTGGAATTTCTAGTTTTATTACACAAATTTCAATAGCAATAATTACAATTGTAGCTAATAATGTTGTAGGAACAATAGGTGGAGAAAATGCAACAGATGCAGGTGGTGCATTAGGAATAGTATTTAAAGTATTTGCAATAGTATTAGCATTTAGTTTAGGTGTTGCAGTAGGTGGTCAGCCAATAATAGGATTTAATTATGGTGCTAAACAATATAAAAGAGTTTTAGAAACATATAAATTAGTAGTGATTTCAAGTATAGTAATTGGTTTAATAGCAATGTTAATGTTTGAGGCTATGCCAAAAGCAATTATTAGTTTATTTGGAGGTCATGCTAATAATTTAGAATTTTATAAAGAATATGCAACTCTAAGTTTTAGAATTTATTTAGGAGGAATATTATTTTGTTGTATACAAAAAGCAAGCTGTATTTTCTTACAATCAATAGATAAACCATATAAAGCAATGGTTTTATCATTAATGAGAGATGTTATAATACTTGTTCCAGGTGTATGTTTATTAGGATTAAATGGAAACCTATATACAATGTTATGGGCAGGACCAATTTCAGATATAGGTGCATTTGTAGTTACAGTTTTACTTGTAACAATAGAATGCAGAAAAATTAGAAGTTTATGTAAGAAAACAGAGCCAATTACAAATGAAGTACATGAAAATGAAATTAAAGGAAGATTTGTTATATCAATTGGTAGAGAATTTGGAAGTGGTGGAAAATACATAGGACAAGAATTGGCTAAAAGATTAAATGTAAAATGTTATGATAATGAACTTTTAGCAAAAGTTTCTGAAAATTATAATATTGATATGCAAATGTTAAAAAAGATGGATGAAAAACAAAAATCTGGTTATTGGTATAGTTTTGCAACTAATTATGTATTTTCAAAAGATGGAGAAGTTTTGCCAATAAGTGCTGAGGATAATTTATTTTTAAAACAAGCCAAAGTAATTGAAGATTTATATCAAAATGAAAATTGTGTAATTATAGGTAGATGTTCAGACTTTATTTTGAAAGATAAGCCAAATGTTATTTCTATTTTTATTTATTCATCAGATATAAATTTCAAAATTCACAGAAAAAAAGATTTAGAAAATATAAGTATAAGTTCTGCAGAAAAGAAAATTGACACAATAGATAAACAAAGAGCTGAATATTATGAACATTTTACTTCAAGAAAATGGGGAGATAAGAATAATTACGAAATCTGTATTGATAGTTCAAAAATAGGTGTAGAAGAAAGTATTAATGTTTTAGAAAATTATATTAAAAATAGATTAAATGAGGTTAGTGAGGTTGTTTTATAAGAATTATTGAAAATGTAGCTTAATATACAGGTTACTGTTTAATATTTTTCACATAACAAAATTCTGTAGAGTAGTCAAATTCAATAGTTATGTAAAAGGGATAAATATATTAACAATGGAGT
>CANPWE010000082.1 GCA_947581895.1 uncultured Clostridia bacterium
TATAACTTCCTGGTTGTGTTGTACTACTTGTACTCCATCCATATTTTATACTTGCTCCGCTTGCTAATCCAGTACCACTATCTGCTATTGTTACTATTACACTTTTTGTTTTTGTGTATGTTGTACTTGAATTCGTTCCAAGCGTTATTGTTGGTACCGTTTCATCCTTCCATACTGCATATAATGTAACTGTTCCCCCATTCGTTGTTGTTAAATTTTTTACACTTGCTGTATTTGCATATACTACTCCTCCTGTACTACTTGTTGACCATCCTTTAAATGTATATCCTGTTTTTGTGTATCCATTTGTTGTTAAATTTTTTTCTACATCATATGTATGACTGCTACTTGCTGTAGTTCCTCCTGTGTTTCCGTTTCCATTATATGTTATAGTATATGTATTTGCTGTCCAGTTTGCTGTATATGTTTTATCTCCTGTACTTCCTTTGGCTATTGTTACTGTTGTTTGTGCTGTTGTTCCATTACTTCCTGTCCATCCTTTAAATGTATATCCTGCTTTTGTTGGATTATTTAATGTTATTGCATTGCTTGTTACAGTATATGTTGCTGGATTTGTTGTTGCAACACTTCCTCCATTTAGGTTATATGTTATTTTATATGTGTTTAGTGTTGCACTTGGTGTCATTGTTATTGCTCCTGCTGGCATTGTAAATGTTGTGTTTGCTGTTGTTTTATTTGCTACTAATCCTGTATTACTACTTGTCCATGTGCTCCATGTATATCCTGTATTTGCTGTTGCTTTTAGTGTTATTGTTGCTTCATAATAGTAACTTCCTGTTCCTGTACTTCCCGTTGTTGTTACTCCTGTTCCACTTCCTAATGTAAATGTATATTTATTTCTTGCATATTTATATGTTACTGTTGTTTTTCCATCTCCTCCTATTGTTATTTCTTGTGCTGTTGGTGATGTAAATCCTGTGTATGTTTTTACTGCTGGTGTTACTTTTGTATCTGTTGTTCCTGTTTTATTTTCTGTTTCAGCTGTTGCATATGTGCTTCCGTCTAAATTCATTTTTTGATGTATTACTGTATATGCTGTGTTTGTATTTGCTGTCCATTTTGCATAGTATGTTGTGTTTTGTGATGGTACTTTTGTTTGACTGGTTATTTGTTGTCCTCCTGTTTTTTCTGTGTACCATCC
The DNA here is from genome assembly GCA_947581895.1 of uncultured Clostridia bacterium. Taxonomy (GTDB): domain Bacteria; phylum Bacillota; class Clostridia; order TANB77; family CAG-508; genus CAG-492. Next base: position 1,163 of record CANPWE010000082.1, read on the forward strand.
TTCAAATGTGTATCCTTCTCTTGTTGGTGTGCTTAAACTTCCTAGTTCTTCGTTGTATTTTTTTGTTACTTCTGTTTTTTTAGCATTTTCATAGTTTTCATCATATGTTATTTTTATTCCTGGTACTTGTGTTGTTTTTTCTTCTAATTCTTTTGCATTGTCTAAATTGTCTATTAGTTTTATTTTTGTTTTGTATGTTCCGTATTCGTTGTTGTGTTCTTCTATGCTTACATGGTATACCCATGTTGTTTCATCTGATTGTTTTGTTGCCCCTACTGTTTTTTTGTCATCTTCTCCATTGCTTTCTGTCCATGTTGTAATTTCTACTTTTTTTACTCCTGATTGTGCATCTTTTACTCCTTTTACATATACGTCATATCCCAATGTGGTTATGTTTTGTATTTCTACTCCTGTTGCTTCTGGGGCTGTGTTGTCAAATTTAAATATTTCTGATTTTGTTGTTTCAGCATTATTTCCTGCTACATCTTTTAGTGTTTCTGGTTTTATCCATAAATAGTATGTTCCTGTTAATTTATTTCCTGTTGCTGTAAATGTTATTTCTTTTGTTCCTTGTTCGTAATTGTTTATTGTTGCTTGTGTGTATGTTTGTGGTTCTTGGTCTTTACTTGTGCTCCATCCATATTTTATTTTTACTCCAGTTGCTATTCCACTCTCATTGTCTGATATTTTTACTGTTACAGTTTTCTCTTTTGTATATGCTGTATCTGTATTTGGCTGTATTGTTATTGTTGGTTTTTCTCTTTCTATGTTTGTTATTGTGTGCTGTGTATGTTCACCTTTGTTGTTGTTACTATCTATTAGTCTTGCGTATATCGTTGTGTTGTTTTCTTCTACTGTTATTGGCGTTTCATAGTTTTTCCATTCGCTTTCATTGTTTACGTTTCCTTTATTGTATTGTAGTGTGTATCCTTTTTCTGTTGTTTCTATTTTTACTTGTACGTTTTCGTTTGTCCATGTGTTTGGTGTGTCTGTGAATGTTACTTTTGCTTTTTCTATTCCATCTCCATTTTCATCTAGTCCTGGTACTTTTCCTGTTTTTATTTCTTTTGTTTCTGTTTCTGTTTCGTTTCCTGCTTTGTCTTTTGCTTTTATTTTTATTGTGTAATTTGTGTCTTGTGTTAATTCTTTAAATGTATAGTTTGTTTGTTTTTTGTTTTCTTCGTTTGTTTCCCATGTTGTTCCTCCGTCTTTACTAAAATAGAATTCTTTTATTCCACTTTTTCCATCTGTTTTTGTTTCTTCTGCGTCTTGTGTTTCTCCTACTACTGTTATTTTATCTGTTTGTATTTGAATGTTTTCTTCTTTTATTTCGAATTCTTTTGGTTTTAGTTTGTCTATGTTACTTACTTGTCCTGTTACATAATTTGTTGTACTATTTCCGTTTTTTAGTCTTACATATATTTCTGTATTGTCTTTTGTAAATATTTCTTCTGTGTATGTTTTCCAGTTTTTTCCGTCTTGTGAATATTGTATTTTACTATCTACATATTCATTTTTTGCTTCTTCTTTTATTTTTATTCCTACACTTACTCCTTCATTCGTCCAGTTTTCTGCTGTTGGTTCATATGTAAATTCTATTACATTTTCTCCTAGCTCTGTGTTTATTTCTTCACTTTCTCCTACGTATTTTCCTCCTTCTTCTTTTACAAAGAATTCGTCTCCTTCTTTTGTTGTTATTTTTAATGTTGCTATTCCATCTTCTATTTCTATGTTGTATTCTGCTCCTTCGAATTGCTCTTGTCCTTCCAATATTTCTTGCACTTTACCTAGTATTTCTTCTGCTCCTAGTTGATGTTTTCCTTCTTCTAGGTGTACTTTTGCTACTGCTGTGTTTATTGTTTCATCATATTTTGCTTTTCTATAGTCTGTTTTTGCACTTTCTGTGTTTGTTAGTATTCCGTCTCCATCTGTTAGTGTTGCTATTGCTATTCCAGACATGATTAATAGCACTAGTATTGTTACTACTAATGATACTAGTGTTATTCCTTTATTTATTTTTTTATTTACTAAATTACTGCTCTCTCTCTCTCTCTCTCTCTCTCTCTCTACAGTATCAAGTGTTACAGACTTTAATTTCTCGTTTCCCATTTTTTTCTCCTTTTTTCTTTTTTTATTTCTTTGTTTTTATCTTACCTTTTTATTTTTTCAAAATCAATATGTTCTTTTTTCCATTTTAGCAAATATTACATTTTTTTATTTCTTTTTTTCTACGGAAATTCAGCCTTTTACAATTTGCTCTTCTTTTTTTAAATATTTGTATCATTTGTGTTACAATAAAAAAA
>CANPWE010000083.1 GCA_947581895.1 uncultured Clostridia bacterium
TCTGTGCGCTGTTGGGAAACATTTTTAAAACAATATATATCCACATCTCCACTCTTACTACCACTTTCCGGCGGACTGTTGCAAAAAAAACATTAAACGACGGCTTATTGCAAAAGTATTTTTATTATTGACATAACACCATTTATGTAGTACAATATGTACATCTCATTTGAGAAATTATAACTAAGGAGGTTATTGTATGTTTGCAAACCTTTGCGAGGCTAAAGTACGGCAACTAGCTAAAAACATCAGAAAACTGCTTGAACCTAATGGTGCAAAATCGTTTACTACAACCTCAGAAAGTGAGGTTAGAAAACTAATCTACAAATATTGCAACACTCAGATCAATGGCATGTCAGATATTCTTAGCATTTTACGGACAAACTACCAGGAAAGGACTATAGCTCGTCTAAAGTCCAAAATTAAAAAAGGTGTTGTATGGGATACCTCTATATGTGATATTCCCACAAAACAACTTCTGGATGTTTTCTACAACAACAAGGATTATGTTAATATCATAACTTCATTAACATTCCACGAACTTTTAAAACTCGCAAAAAAAGGACTCTCTAATGCCAAAATATTAATAAACTGTATTTTGACAGATACGGACTCCAAATATTGTGTAACAGTCCCAATGGCTAAAACATATTCTTATGTAGATACTCAGCTTATAGAGTATTGTGTACAGAACGGATATGCTTTATACACCCGTGATAAACGTCTAATGCTTAGAGCTCGGTCTCACCAGATACCAACTTTCAGCTTTAGTAAATTCACTTCACCCTACAGATATTCTGCAAATGAATCTGGAAAAAATATTATCTTAGATGAAAGTGTTTTTGAGAGATCATTTGAGAATATAATCAAAGATGCAACAGTTATGGGATGTGGTAAATTCCTTATAACTGGAGATTTTGTCGAATATCTTGAAAACAAAGAAGATTGTGAAAATATCAAAAAATTCATCTACTTTTTATTAGCAGATGAAAATGGAGATTATTCCTCTTATCTTCCTAATTGTGAGATATATGACTTAAAACACTCTGACGAAACCCCACACACACCAAATGACCTTATAGAACTTGCTCATAAATATAATGCAATTATATTTACTGCTGATGTTGAAAGAGCATTTAATCTTAAAAGTTCATTTGACACTTGTTTTTGGTATGTTTCTTCACACACAGACAGAAAACATATCGAACAATTTTCCAAAATATTACCTGATTTTTCGGGTCTTGATATTTTGTCAAAGTCTTTTGAATTAAAGGACTACTTGGATATGGATCCATCTTCTGTAACAACTAGCACATCTGATATGACTACAGATTCTGATTCTGAAATAGAGTCTTATTCTGGTAAAAGTTCTGAATCAGATTACTCACATATCACACCTTTATCAACAGAAGACTTAGAAGTGAAAATTAATGAAGTCAATCGTTTTGTATCTGTTGTAAATTCAACTGTGGATGATGGTATTATATGCAAAATTCCACGATTTGATGTTGAAAAACAATGTATGTTTAAAAAACAACCATTACATGCAAGAATTTGGGTTATGGATGAAGAAAAAAATCCACTCGATTTAAAAGAAACGTTTATAATGAAAGTCAACTTTACAGTAATAAACTGTATAAATGGCTTAGACGGTAAGTATTATATAAATGTATATAATACAGTTCTGATGGATGGTAATCTTTATGGCAAACTGATCTTTTCTCAAGTCTTTAAAAAGAATGAGGTTAATGATGTTCCTTTGGAATACAGAAATTATGCTGAAACAGTGGTAATTGTAACATAATATTTAATAACCCTAAAAAGAGGACCCTAAAATAGGGTCCTTCTTTTATTTACAAAATTTAAAAAATAACACAATTTAATAATTGTGTTATTTTTTATTATTCAGCTTCATTTACTGAAACTACTTGTTCTCCATTATAATAACCGCAACTTGGGCAAACTCTATGTTGCATCATTTTTTCATGACAGTGTGGGCATTCTACTAAGTTTGAAGAATTTAATTTCCATGTTGATCTTTTTGAATGTGTTCTAGCTTTAGACCATCTTCTTTTTGGTTGTGCCATTTTAATTCCCTCCTTATGTTATCTAGATTGTATATTCTATTTTATTAATTTATACCAATTTAATGTCACTTTAAAATTATACTAGGATTTGTTAATTTTGTCAATAGGTGGATTGGCATTTTTTTAGGCTTTTTTTTGGCATTTTTTGGGCTTTTATGATAAAAATATGATAATATTTTTAATAAACAAATAATAAAAAGTCTAAGAATTTCACTTATTTACAGTCTCTTTTAAACTATACCTATCATAAATATCTCCTACTTTTTCTATACTATCTAATAATTCATCATATTTAATATCTTTAGCATAAAAATATGTATTTTGATACACCTTCCATCTTTTTTTCATATCATCATCTTCACGAAGCAATTTTAATGTTTTTTTCCAATCATGTATTAAATCTAAAGATTCCCTATGTTCTGATGTTAAATTAATAGCAGCTCTTAATAATTTTTTATTAATCTTATCATTCTGAGTATTTATAAGCATATACACATCATAAAAATCCCTTATTCTAGTTCCTGCAATTCCTCTTTTTATAACTGACTCAAATTTTTCTGCCAAAATGGTTTCAATATTATATGACCAAACTGGTATTTTTCTATCTTCTAATAATAAATTATAATCATACTCAATTTCTTTATATGTAATTGCATCACCTGTTGTAATATCTATTTTAAAAATCACAGGCATAGAATTTTTAAACTTAGCTTCAAAAGTTGCTCTATATCCATTATAATCATCATCTTCACGAATTAGCTCTATTTTATTCATCTTAAAAGTTATATCATCATTAAGTTCTATTTCACAAATTTCATTAAGTATCTTAGTAGCATTTTCTACTGTTAATTCAAATCCTTTAACTGTTGTATCCATATCCATTGTTGACCTACTAGACATTCCCAGAATTGCTGATATAAGCATTCCACCTTTTAATATAAAATTATCTTTATACTTTGACACTGCAATTCTCTCCAACAATCTTTCCAACATATATACTTGAAGTACAGATTGTGGAGCAACTTTTTTCTGTTTTGATATATTATTTATCCTAGCCTTTAAACTCATCACATTACCTTCCATTATTTTTTCCTCCGTTCACTTATTTTTGTTTATTTTATACCAAAAAAACCATAATTTAAAGTCTTGTAACAAAAATGTAATATTCATAAGTTACTATTTCACACTACTCAAATAACCCACTTCTGTAGAGTAGTCAAATTCAATAGTTCTGTAATGCTTTTGCAGGAGACAGTCAAAAAATCCAAGATAAGTATGGCTGTTGACATATATTATTTTGAAAATGTGG
>CANPWE010000084.1 GCA_947581895.1 uncultured Clostridia bacterium
ATTTTTAACATCATAATTAAAAATAGCAGAAAGAATCATATTTTTTCTGCTATTTTTTTCTTAAGTTGTTGGTATTGACCCCGTCCCCTTGTCTGGTTCCCTTGTCTGGTCCCCTTGTCTGGTTCCCTTGTCTGGTCCCCTTGTCTGCCTTGTCTAATTTCCACTATTTTTACTTTTTCTAAATCTTATCTTCCAAAACCTTCTTCTTAATCAACACCACACCTGATGCAAGTAATATAACACTTAAAAATGCTATCACTATTATCATTATCATCAAAGATCCTGTTCTTACAGTTACTAAGATTTCTTTCCCATCTTTATTCTCTGCATTTAAATCTATTGATTCATACTCATTAGAATATTCTGCTATTTCTGCTTTGTTTAATCTCGCACCTATGGTTCCTCCTACTAAACTCCATTCAAATGTTATGTTTACAGTTGTGCTTTCTCCTGGGTTTAATAAAACATTTTCTAATGATGTTGTTATAGCTTGATTTCCTTCAATAGACCATTTTTCATTTTCTACTAATTTAAAGTCTTTTGGTATATAATCAACTATTTTTGTTGCATATCCTGGAATTTCACCGGTATTTTTTATTCTTAATCCATATGTTATCTTTAATGTAGTATTTTCTAATTCATTTTTCTTAACATCAATTTTTACTAATTTGTCTTTTTGATCATATCCAAATTGTTTAGTTGTTTCTTCATTATTTTTATTTACTTTTACTTCTTCTATATATTTTTCTATTTCTAGATCAAAATATTTTACATAAAGTTTTTCTGTACATTTATCATTATATGGATAATCATCATTTTTATTTGGTTCTATTTCAACTTTATTTTCGATTATTCTATCTTGTGATGTTATTTTGCTTTCATCTATTTTAAATACTACCTCTGCATTTAAGTAATTTGGCTCTTTGTCTTGGTTTTTATTAAATCCTTTTATTTCTTTATCAACTAAATAATCTGTAATTAAAACTTCAGCTTCTTCTGGATTATTTGTTATTGATAATTTTCCATTTTCATTTGTTTTATACATTACCCAACCATATTCTATATTTTTACTATTATTTGGTAGGTATACTAGTCCATCTGGAATATAATTAATTATACGTTTACCTTTTGCCTTTACATCACTTTCATTATACATATGTATTGTATAAGTAACTTCTTGTCCATTAGCTAGTTGTTCTGCTTCTTGTTTTTGTTTATATGTAATCTCTCCAGATTGTGATAATTCAATAGTTGGAGTTCTTCCTTCAGTTGCTTTGTTATCTATTTCAGATATGAATTGTCTTATAGCTAGATTATATTTTTCTGATTCTACATAGAATTTATCGAAGTCATCATCATCTTCTTGTTGTTTTGTATAGTTTGATAGATTTACATTTCCAACTTTGGAATCTCTATCTTCTATCATATTGTTGTTCTTGTCATTTACTTTAGTAATTTCTGCAATGTTTATTATTTCTGTTTCTGTTGGTGCATCTTCAGTTATTACACATTCAATTTGAATGTCTATACTTTCAAGATTTTGTTCTTTGCCCTCTTGGTTTTGCTCTTTACTCTCTGAGTTTTGTCCTTTGCCCTCTGAGTCTTGTTCTTTGCTCTCTGAGTTTTGTTCTTTTCCTTCTGAGTCTTGTTCTTTGCTCTCTAAGTTCTGTTCTTTACTTTCTGCGTTTTGTTCTTTACCTTCTGAGTCTTGTCCTTTACCCTCTGAGTCTTGTTCTTTGCTCTTTGAGTTCTGTTCTTTGCTCTCTAAGTTCTGTTCTTTACTCTCTAAGTTCTGTTCTTTACTTTCTAAATCTTCTCCTTTAAATGCTTTTAATATTTTATCTGCTAAATATGTTGTTTTTATTACTCCTCCAGACTCTACCTTCCATCCGTATCTATCATTTATACTTCCATCTCCTTCAGTATATGGAGCAAGTTCTATTCCTTCTGGTAAGTAGTCTGTTATTTCTGTTGCATAACCATCTATTTCACCTTCATTATAAACACTTATTGTATATATTACTGTATCACCTTTTTTAGCCTTAATAGTGTCTTTTTCTTGATTATATGTTGCATTATTTCCATTTATTAAACCATCTGTATTTATTGTTGGTTCTCTATTATAAGTTGTATCATTTATTTTTGAAATATATTTTCTTAAACTTAAGTCAAAATACATTTTTTGTTCTTCTATAGTTAAGTTTATCACACCATTTTCTAATTTTCCTATACTACTTTCTTTTACAATATATTCCTCTTTTTCTGATGATTTTTCAAATGTTATTGTTCCTAAAATATCATTTGCTTTTTTATATCTTTCTGGTACTTTTGTTTCTTTTATTGTTATATTTTTTGTTCCTGCTTCATCTATATTTATTTCTCCACTTTCATATACTCCATCTCCATTTTCATCTGTTAATGTTCCTACTTTTGTTTCTTCTTCATATACTTCAAATTCTGCTCCTGGTATTGTTTGTGTTGGATTTCCTTTTTCTACTTTTGTTGCTACTATATTATATGTTCCCTTTAATTCAGAACTTTCTATTGTAAAGTTTATATTTGTGTTATTTTCAGCAATTTCTATTGTTCTTCCATCTATTATTACAGATTCAATTATATAGCTACTATCTCCTACTGCAAATGTTATAGTTACTGTTTTATCTTCCATTTTTTCAAATTTGTCTGGGACTTTTGTTTGTTTAATTGTTAATGTTTTTGTTCCTGCTTCATTTACTTCGATATTTTCAATTTCATATATACCATCATTATCCTCATCCCTTAATTTTGCAATTTCTTTTTCTCCATCATAAACTGTGAATTCAGCACCTATTACTTTTTCATTTTCATTGTCTGAATTTACATTTGTTACTGTAAATTTATAACTTCCTTTTATTTTGTTAATTACTTTAATTTTTCCATTTTCTTCTTTTGTTATAGATTTAGTGAATTTTGCTGTTTGAGTTTCATCCTGTGCAATTAATGTATCTTCATCATTAAATACTGTATCTTTATTTGTGTCTTTCATTATTTTTATTTCTTTTACTGTGTATTCTATTATGTTTCCTGTTTCATCATATTTTGGTAAGTCTGTGAACTCTGCTGTGCTATTTCCTACTATTGCTTTTGTTATTGGTTTACCTTCTGAATCTAGTACTTCTTTTAATTGTTGTTCTTTTTCAGATTCTTCTATTTGTTCATTTTCAGTTTGTTTTTCTGATTCTATTTCTCCTTCTTGAGTTACTTCTGATTCTCCATCTTTGATTGCCTCTGATTCTTCACCTTGACTTGCCTCTGATTCTTTACCTTGACTTGCCTCTGATTCTTCACCTTGACTTGCCTCTGATTCTTCACCTTGACTTGCCTCTGATTCTTCACCTT
>CANPWE010000085.1 GCA_947581895.1 uncultured Clostridia bacterium
TTATGTAAAAGGGATAAATATATTAACATTCCGTACGCTTACTGGCTTGGACTTATCAAAAGGCAAAATGGACTTTGGGATAGCAAAAGTTTGGGTTATGTTTAAAGTCCATTTTACTTCTTTTGATAAGCCTCGCCAAACTGCGCGCTTTGTACTCCATTGTTAATATATTTATCCCTTTTACATAACTATTGAATTTGACTACTCTACAAAATTTTGTTATGTGAAAAGTGATGAATTAAACTTTTTTGTTATTCTATGTTGATTTATGAAATAAAATAATATAAAATAGAATAAATTGGAGAGGAGAGTGTTTCATATTAGCAAGATAAAAAAAGGAATAATTCATTTACGTATTTGGATGAGAATTATGGTACTAATTAGTATAGCAGTAGTTTTAATAGTAAGTGCAATTTTATTTTTTTATAAACCAACATATACAGTTAGTTATAATGGAGAATTCCTAGGTTATGTAAATAATAAAGGTGATTTACAATCAAGAATAAATGAATATGTAACAGATGGAAATGGTGAAAATAATGTTGCGTTTATACAAATAACAAGTATGCCACAATACGAAATGTGTTTATTAAAAAAAGATGTGGTTACAAATGATGAAGAAATTTATAATAAGATAATACAAACAGGAGTTTCTTATTATAAATATTACACAATTATGTTAGATGGTGCTGAAAAATATAATGTTGCAACTTTAGAAGATGCACAAAATGTTATAAATCAATTAAAGGAAAAAGATAGTAATAATATAGAAAAAATTACAACAGTTGAAAAATATAATACTAGTTTAGCTGAATTTGCTAGTATAGATACATGTGTATCTGGATTATATGAGGAAAAACCTAAGCCAGTAGTTGTAACTCCAACTCCAAAAACTAATAAAGCGAAAAATGGTTCAATTGGATCTTCAAAAAATGTTAATAGATCATCAAATAAAGTGTCTTTAGGAATATCATTGATAGAACCAATAAGTGGAAAAATTACTTGTAGGTTTGGAAATCAAGGTTCATATTATCATACAGGACTTGATATAGCTGCACCAAGAGGAACTCCAATAAAAGCAGCAGCAAGTGGAACTGTTACATATGCAGGATATCATTATAGTTATGGAAATTTACTTATTGTAACACATTCAAATGGAGTACAAACATATTATGCTCATTGTAGCAAACTAAATGTTTCAGTAGGAGCATATGTTTCACAAGGACAAGTAATAGCTGCAGTTGGAAGTACAGGAAATTCAACAGGTAATCATTTGCATTTAGAAGTAAGAGTTAATGGTACAGCACAAAATCCACAAAATTATTTATATTAAATGGTATAAAAATTATATAAAAATAAAAATTTTTGAATTTGAAAATATAATTTACAAATTCAAAAATTTTTATTTTCAAAATAGTAATGTTAAAAATGTTTTATATTTTTAATATTACTATTAAAAATCATTGATTAAGAATTTTTATATAATAAACTTAATTTTTTTTGACAGAACCAAAAAATTTAACACATGTTTTAATAGCATTATTTTTTATAATAATTTTACCACATTCAGTAAGTTTTCTTCCAAATACTTCAGAGTTATCAACATATGTACCAAATTCAGTAATTAAAGTATATAATTGTTTTATACTATTATGTTCTATATTTATATTAGAAAAACACAAATAATATGAATTTTGATATGAATATAAAATAATACTTTTTGCAATACCATAGAAATTATCTAATTTTGAAATGAAATTAGAAAAATTGCAGAAATCATCAAAAGTATTAAATCTATAAATTAATTGTTTAGAAGTCATATCCAAATTCTTTCTTTTAATTTTTAATTTTTTTACATTTGAAGTTTTAGGAGTTGTATCAATATTTTTTCCGAATCTAGTAATAGTTAGAATAAAGTTCCCATCAGACATAGCTAATGCCTCTATTCTAATTTTATAATCTTTTGTAACAAACCCTACTTTTTTTTCAGCTTCATCCAACATTGCTAAAAATAAATTTTGTGATTCTTGCGAATTAGACATGAATGAATGAAAATCTATATTTTTTTCAATTAAATCTTGATTATTTAAAGTTATTCTAATCTTATTTTCATTAAGTTTTTCAAATTTCATTGTGATCCTCCTAACTTAATTAAAATTATTATTACTATTAACATTATACATTAAAGTATATAAAAAATAAATATATAATTAATGTAAAATGTGTTAATTATATACAATATTATTATATTAATTTACACTAAAAATGTACTTTAAAGTATATCATAAACTAAAGAAAATGTAAATATTTGAAGGTTTAAAAAATATCTGCTAGCTATTTTTAATCTAATCTACAATATTTTTTATGAAGAATGTTTTAAACTATAACAAACAATTTTTATTTTTGTATTGACTCATAAAAATAATAGAAATATAATACTATTAAATAATAATAAAGGAGGATTTTTATGAAAAAGTATCTTTGTGAATTTATTGGTACATTAGTACTAGTATTATTTGGATGTGGAACAGCAGTTGTAACAAAAGGGGCTACTGCAGGAACAGGACTTGTTGGAAGTACAGTTGGTGTTTTAACAATTGCTATGGCATTTGGTTTATCTATAGTAGCTATGGCATATGTAATAGGTAATATATCAGGATGTCACATTAATCCAGCAGTATCACTTGCAATGTTAATTAATAAAAAAATGGATACAAAAGATTTTATAGGATATGTAATAGCACAATGTCTTGGTGCAATTGCTGGAATTGGAATTTTATATGCAATATTATCATGCACAAATCTAGGAGTTGAATCATTAGGACAAAATGGTTTTGGAGATGCATCAAGTGTAAATTTAAGTATGGCAGGTGCTATATTAGTTGAAATAGTTCTTACATTTGTATTTCTTTATACAATATTAGGTGTAACATCAGATGAGAAAAAAGGTTCTGTTGCAGGTATTGTAATAGGATTAACATTAACATTTGTACATATTATTGGTATTCCTTTAACAGGAACATCTGTTAACCCAGCAAGAAGTTTAGCACCAGCATTATTTTTAGGTGGGGAAGCTTTAAAACAAGTTTGGGTATTTATAGTTGCACCATTTATAGGTTCTGCACTAGCAGCTTTTACTTTCAAGTATTTAAATAAAAAAGAAGATTAAAATATAAAAAGAAATATTGAGAATTGTCAATATTTCTTTTTGATATATTACTTTATGATTGTTTATGTAATAGTAACAATAAATTGTTAATGTTTAATGCTTTTGCAATAAGCCGTCAAATTCAATAGTTATGTAAAAGGGATAAATATATTAACATTCCGTACGCTTACTGGCTT
>CANPWE010000086.1 GCA_947581895.1 uncultured Clostridia bacterium
GTATGTGTCAAGTGTTAGTCGGCATTTTTTTTAACTTTTTGAAATTTAAAATTTTTCAAATTTTTGCATAATTTTGCGTGTTTGCTCGTTTATGTCTTGCTTTGTCAATTCTTTTGTCAAGTTTTCTCCAAAATATTTCAATACTTCTTCTTTTTGTTTTTTATTTATTTTTATAAAAATTTTTTCCATTTCTTCTATATATTTTTTTGTTTTCATTTTTTCCTTCTTCCATTTCTCAAAAAGTAACGTCGTTTTTTATCTGCTTGACTTGATTTTCTGGAACAACTTTTTATTAACACTCGTCCGTCACTCGTTAAAAAAGTTGTTGCAAAAATCTACGTCAATTGTAAAAAACTTACTTTTTGATTATCTATACATTAATGCAGTAGGTTCTGCAAGTTTTAACATTTCTTGTAACTCTTGTGTTAGTTCAACTACTGTTCCTTTATTATAGTTATATTCTTCTGTTTCTATTCTGTTTGCTCTATGTACTTTTTTGTTTCTATTAACATTTTCTTCAATTTCTTTTATCCATTCTTCCACACTATTATCTATTGGTATTTCATTTTCTATTTTTTCTATCTCGATTTCTCCTTTATTTTCAAAGTATTCTGCACATACTTTTGCTAAATAAGATGCACCTAATTTTAAAAATGCTTTTCTTCCACTGCATATCCTAACTGCTAAAACTGTGAATATTTGGCTTTCCATTGTTCCCATATCTCTATATTCTATTCCTTTTGGTGGTTCTGGCATTTCCCTTCCTTGTTCCTGTAATACTTCTTGATAACGTGGTAAACCGTCTTTCAAATAGCTTTTTAATGTTTCAAGTTTTTTTACTGTTTTTTCTTCTCCGCCTAGTTCTTTTTTTAACCAATCTATATATGTTGGGATTTCGTCATATCTTTTTTCATTTACCATTTTTTGCAATTCTTCTTGATATTCTTTCTCTTTTATATCTCGTATTATCTCTTGTTGTATATGGAACATATCTTTTTGTCGTATTGTATCTTCTGTTGCAATATTATTTATCCACCTTGCACCATCTCCGTTGCTTGCTCTTAGTTTTATACTTTCTTCATCATATTCTTGATATACTCTTGCATTTCTTAATTTTTTTAATCTTTCTGCTGTCATCATACCAGAAATATATTTTTTACTAACTAATTCATATCTATTTTTTCCTATATATCGCCAACCCTCATAAATAACATGTAGCTTTAGTTCTGTTTTGTGTTTATGATTTGGGTTATACTCTTTATTTTTCTTTTCACATTCCTTTTTGTATTTTTCTTTTGCCTCTTCTCGGTCTTTCCCTTGTAAATTAAACCATATTCCGTCTGCTTCTTCAAATAGTGCATTAACTTGTTTTGTTCCTTGTACTAATTTTCCTTTTTTCAATAATTTTATTTCTTCATTTTCTTTTTCTTCTATCATTCTTCCAACCTTCCATACTAATTGTTGCATTGCTTGGTGGCTTATTGTTTCATTTGTTAAGTTTTGAATTTCATATGCACCTTTTCTATATGAGGTTGTATTTACTACTGTTTTTAGCATTGTTTCTACTAAGTTACTAGATAGTTTTCCAATTGTTTCTATTGATATTGTTTTATCCAATAAATATATATATTTTCCACCGTGTAAATATACTGCTCGTTTATATTCTATTTCTCCCATAATAGTTTTTATTGTATTTGTTTTATATCCTTTATGTCTATATTTTTTCTTGTTTCTTGTCTGCATTATTTCTTTATCTTGTTGCTCAAGTATTCCTCTTAATATTTCGCAACCTATTTCACATACTAATTTATAAATTCTTTTTTCTAATTCATTAAATTTTACATCTGTCATATTACTACCTCACAAAACTTTTATAATTTCACTTTTCATATTTATATTTTTTCCTCTTGTTAAATTTTAGCATAGTTTACATAACTTGTAAATACTTTTTGCTCATTCGACAAAACTTCCTATATTTCGACATTTTTTATTCTTTTGGAAAAAAAATTTCATCAATGCTTTTGTTCAATGCTTTAGATATTTTTTCCATAATTTCAATTGACGGATTATTTCTCGAACCTCTTTCTAAATGGCATAAATAAGCTGTAGATATATTTAATTCTTTAGCAAGAACTTTTAAAGTCATATTTTTTTCTTTTCTGTATTTTCTTATATTATTCATTTTCACATCGCTCCTTTTATCTGTATTCGCATATTTAATGTTTACGTTTATAAATAAATTATATATGTTTGTAAATAATTTGTCAATACTTTTTATTTATATTTTTAAATATTTTTTTTACAACTGCATAAAATATATTTATAATTATAAAAAAAACTTGATTTTTATTAATATTTATTATAGTATTAATAAAAAACAAAGGAGGAAAAATTGATGTTATCATATGAACCATTGTGGAAAACATTAATCGATAAACATATGAAAAAAAGTGAGCTAGTATCAAATAAAATAATATCTACTGCAACGTTAGCCAAACTTGGAAAAAATCAACCTGTAAATTCTTCTATATATGAACGAATATGTAAATTCCTTGATTGTGATATAAAGGATATAGTTCAATATACTAAATAAAAGACACAATTAATCAGTATTGTGTCTTTTTATTTTTGAACAAATTAATTGAAATGTAAAGATAAATACATTAATATCTAAATCATAATTTTCTTTTGCAAACTTTTTAAAATCTAATAATTTTATAATATATTCAACTATAAATCCTAATATTACTATTACAATCATAAATAAATATACCTTAAAAAAATCATATGAATTACTATTTGAAATACTATATAACATATTAATTGCCCCCTTTATCTATATAATAACAAAAGTGGTATTATTTTTCAACCTGTTTTATAGGTATAGTTTTAAAATTGTTTTTATGTTTAAATTTTAGTATAAAAATTCGTTTTAAATTTAAAATAATTGTGGGTGGTAAAATGTTCGATATAACTAAATTTAAAAATAGCAATGTTCAAACTTCTATTAGATTTCCAGAGGATATTTACGAGGAATTAAAGAAAATTGCAAAAAAGAATGATATGAGTTTTAATAATGTCGTTATTAGTTGTGTAAAATATGCTTTAGAAGATATAAGGAAATAGACTAAACCTATTTCCTTTAATATCGTTCTAAATATAACTCTATTGCTTTATTTATAATATATTTCATACTATCATAACGTTGAAAAACTTTATCTTTTCTTCGTTCTTTCATTC
>CANPWE010000087.1 GCA_947581895.1 uncultured Clostridia bacterium
GTTTGGCGAGGCTTATCAAAAGAAGTAAAATGGACTTTAAACATAACCCAAACTTTTACTATCTCAAAGTCCATTTTACCTTTTGATAAGTCCAAGCCAGTAAGCGTACGGAATGTTAATATATTTATCCCTTTTACATAACTATTGAATTTGACGGCCTATTGCAAAACTACTAACCAAATAACACACAAAATTTTATTTTTTTAAAAAAACCCTTTACAAACTCCTTTTTTTGTGTTAATATTGTATTCATGGTTGGTGCCAAGGCACTAATTAAATTTATAACAGGAGGATGATATGACTTGTGTTCGTGTTGTTATCGGTGTAGATCACCCTAATATTAAATTAAACATTTCTACACAAACATATTAAGTTTACGTCATCTTAAGGATATGACATAATATAACATTTTGTATAATTATAAGTTTTTGTTTTATCCTATTCCAAAAAAAAGAGCTTGTAATGGTCAGATTACAAGCTCTTTTATATTTTTTATTTTCCTTTCAAAACTCTTAACGCATTTATAATAGCTATTACAGAAACACCAACATCAGCAAATACAGCCTCCCACATTGTTGATATTCCAATTGCAGTTAAAATTAAAACAAGTACTTTTACAAAAATAGCAAATATTATATTTTCTCTAACAATTCTCATTGTTTTTTTTGATAAATTAATAGCATCTACTATTTTTGATGGTTCATCAGTCATAAGTACAATATCAGCCGCTTCTATAGCTGCATCTGAACCTAACCCACCCATTGCAATACCTATATCTGAAATAGCTAAAACAGGTGCATCATTTATTCCATCTCCTACAAATGCCAATTTTCCTTTTTCACTTTTTTCCTTTAATAAATTTTCTACTTTTTCTACTTTTCCATCTGGCAATAATTCTGTATACACTTTATCTAGCCCTAATTCTTTTGCCACACTTTCCCCAACTTCTTTTTTATCACCTGTTAACATTATAATTTGTTTTATGTTATTTTTCTTTAACTCTTTTATAGCTATCCCAGAATCCTTTTTTATTTTATCTGAAATTACTATATTTCCAGCAAATTTTCCATTTATTCCTATATATAAAACAGTTCCTATATCATTAGATTTTATATATTTTATGTTTTTTTCATTCATTAATTTTTCATTTCCTACTAATACATCTTTATCACCTATTTTTGCATCTATTCCAAGACCAGATAATTCTTCTGCTCTTACTATTTGTTTTTCATCAATTTTTTTATTATATAATTTTTTAATAGATAATGATATTGGATGGTTTGAGTAATTTTCAGCATATGCTGTAATTTCTATTAATTCTTCTTTACTTATATTAATTGCTTCAATCTTTTGTACTTCAAAAACTCCTTCAGTTAAAGTTCCTGTTTTATCAAACACTATCATTTCTGTATTAGCTAACTGTTCTAAGTAATTACTACCTTTTATTAAAATTCCCATCCTAGATGCTCCACCAATTCCTCCAAAAAAACTCAATGGTATTGAAATAACTAATGCACAAGGACAAGATACTACAAGAAAAGATAATGCTCTATATATCCAAACTGAAAAAACTTCTCCTTTTATAATAAGTGGTGGTAATATTGCAAGAATTACAGCCAAAATAACTACTATAGGTGTATAATATCTAGCAAATTTTGTAGTAAAATTTTCTGATTTTGATTTTTTATTTGTTGCATTTTCAACTAAATCTAATATTTTACTTACTGTTGATTGTTCATATTCTTTTGTTACTTTTATTTTTATAACACCATTTAAATTTATACACCCACTTAATACTTCTTCACCTTTTTTCACATCTTTAGGTATAATTTCCCCTGTTAAAGCTTTAGTATCAAGACTTGAATTTCCTTCTATAATATAACCATCTAATGGAATTTTTTCTCCTGGTTTAACTATAATTATTTCCCCTACTTTTACATCATCTGGATCTACTTTTTCAATCTTACCGTTTTTTTCCACATTTGCAAAATCAGGTCTTATATCCATTAAATTTGAAATTGATTTTCTTGATTTATTTACAGCATAACTTTGGAATAATTCTCCTATTTGATAAAATAACATAACTGCAACAGCTTCTGGAAATTCTCCAATTCCAAATGCTCCAATTGTTGCAATTGTCATTAAAAAATTTTCATCAAAAACTTTTCCTCTAATAATATTTCTTATTGCTTTCCTTAAAATTTCTATTCCTACAATTAAATAAGATATTATATATATTGCATTATTTATAAATATATTGTTAAAATTAATTATAATTGCAATAAGAAATAATATTGTAGATATAATAATTTTAATTAATCTTTTTTTCAAAATTAATAACCCCCTAAATTCCCTCTACAATTACATCTGGTTCTTCTTTTTTTATAACTTTTTTTAAATTTTGAATTATTTCTTCTTCCCTTGTTTGATCATATTCAATCTCCATTTTTTGTGTTAAAAAATTTATATTTGCATTTTCTATTCCATTTATTTTTTTTATTGCTCTTTCAAGCTCTGCAGCACAATTTGCACAATCTAATCCTTTAATTTTAAATTTATTTTTCATATTCTTCTATACCTCCATTTTTTTATTTTTTATGTTCTATATGTTCAACACCTATTTCAAAAACTTGTTTTACATGATTATCATCTAACATATAAAAAACTTCTTTTCCTGATTTCCTACATTTAACAATTCCACTTCTCCTTAAAGTTCCTAATTGATGTGAAATTGATGATTTACTCATTCCTAAAACATTAGCAATATCACATACACACATCTCATTTTGATCTAAAGCAAATAAGATTTTTACTCTAGTTGTATCCCCAAGAATCTTGAAAAATTCTGCTAATTTATTAATTGTATCTATATCTAACATATTTTTTTTTGTATTATCAACAATATCTTGATGTATTACATTACAATCACATATAAATTCATTCTTAGACATTTGTTACCTCCTTTTTTCCTTTGTTATTTAATTCTATAGTTGAGTAAATGTTCAACTATAATTATATTATATATGAATAAACATTCAACTGTCAATAATTTATCAAAATTTTCAAAAAAAAATAGTTACTATTTAATACTTTTCACATAACAAAATTTTGTAGAGTAGTCAAATTCAATAGTTATGTAATGCTTTTGCAGGAGACAGTCAAAAAATCCAAGATAAGTATGGCTGTTGACATATATTATTTTGAAAATGTGG
>CANPWE010000088.1 GCA_947581895.1 uncultured Clostridia bacterium
CCCCCCGACTGTTTTTGGAAAATCTATTGATTTTAGTTGACAAAAACTCGGGGGGGGGTAAAATGACTTTGAAAAAATATTTTTAGGGCAAATTTTGGTATGTTTTGCTTGTTATAACAAAAAATATAGTAAATTTGTTCAAAAAAATATATTTCATTATTGTTTTGCAATTTGCAAAACAATAAAAAGGAGTTAGGTATGAAAAGAACTAAATTAATTATGTCAATTATAACTTGTTGTTTTGCTTTGAGTGTGTTAGCGTTTGGGGTGTATGCATCGCTTAGTGTTAATTTTAATTTAAGTGGAAAGATTACATTTGACCCAAATGGAGTTGATGCGCATATTGAAACGCAAGTATTTAAGTATAATCAAGAGATAACACATGATGATGCATATTTGCTTGCAAGTGAAGTTCAAGCAAATACAATAGATGATTTTAATAGTGATGTAGATTATATTGCATTTGGTGACAAACATGAATATAGTACAAAAAATGGCAATGTATATGATGTTGAGCATGAGATAAGTGGATTACAATTTGATTTTGAAGATTGTTATGCTTATGTTATCGTAATACATGTAAATCCAAATAATGATAGTTATGATTTGGAAGCACACAATCAAATAGTATTTGGAGAACTTAAAACAAATACAGAATTTCCAGACGGGGCATGGCTTGCATACAATGACAAATATTTAGTAATTTATCCATCAGCACAAGATGAAGGATTAAACATGATTTTGGTTGTTGGAGTTGAGCAATTTAAAGAAGTAGCAGAAACAGATTTTACTTTAACCTTGACATTGAGTTATAAAGATATTTATGTTCCAGAAGATGATGAAATAAGAGAAGATTTATATTGGGATGATGCAGGATCAAATGATATTCTCATACGTATTTTTTCTGGGACATGTGAAGATGGTGATGATTTTGATGAAATAGTTTTGCCAGAAACAGTAGAGTATAATGGAACAAAAAATGTTGTTGGAATTCAAAATGAAGATGGTGAATTATATGGTAAAAAATTGATATTAAATAAAAATTGTGTAATTATAAATGTTAGAGACGAAAATAATAATTATTTGGGTGTAGATTATGCAGATCAAACAATAAAAGATTATATAATAGTAGATCAAAGAAATGAAAAAATATCTAGTTTAGACAATATGTTATTTAATAAAGATAAGTCTATATTAATGTTGGCGTCAGATAGTCATACAAATTATATAGTTCCAAGTTTTGTTGAAGAAATAAATCATGGGGCATTTGATTTTTGTGTCAACCTAGAGAAAGTTATAATTTCAAAAGGTGTAACAAGTATAGGGGATGGTGCATTTTGGGGTTGCACATTATTAACAAGAATAATAATTCCACATAGTGTGACAAGTATAGGGGATGGTGCATTTTGGGGTTGCACATTATTAACAAGAATAACAATTCCAGATAGTGTAACAAGTATAGGGGATTATGCTTTTTGTAGTTGTTCATCATTAACAAATATAACGTTACCAGACAGTGTGACAAGTATAGGAGAATATGCATTTAAAGGTTGTAATGAATCAATATTTACAATAGATACAACATATGGTGGAAAATATATAAAAAGTAAAAGTAATGAATATTTTGCATTGGTTGATTATGATGACACAGTTAACACAGAATTCATATTAAATAAAAATTGTAATGTTATTGGCGAAAGTGTATGTGAAAGATCAAAAATAACATCATTTGATTTTAATGGTGCAAATATAAAAGAAATACCTTATAATATGTTTGATCACTGTTCATCATTAACGAGTATAACAATTCCAGATAGTGTAACAAGTATAGGAGATACTGCATTTAGTTATTGTTCATCATTAACAGATATAACAATTCCAGATAGTGTAACAAGTATAGGAGATGCTGCATTTTATGTTACAAATTTAAGTTCAATTTATATTCCAGCAAGTGTACAAACTATGGGATACGACGTATTTGAAGATATAAAAAATTCTAACTTTAAAATTTATTGTGGTGCGACACAACAACCTGATGGTTGGGATGGTAATTGGAATAGGAAAGATTATGATGGCAATAAATGGACTGATATAACATGGGGTATTACAAGAGAACGATACAATGAAATTGTAAATGGTTGAAATGATTTGAATAGTAAAATAAAAATTCAGTAAATGTATGTTTACTGAATTTTTTGTATAGAAAAAATATCAAAATTATTAAATTAAGTTTTACAGATTATAAAAACAAACTGTTTATTATATCATTTTATTATTATTATATTTTATACAAAAAATAAATTTAAATTATTTACTTCTAATTTACAACTTTTATAATATATTTGAAGATGATATAAAATTAAAACTTTATGATATGTGCAAAGTTATTAAAATTTATATTTTTAATTTTGTTACATTTTGAGTATTGAGATTTTTTACGCGTATTTATAAATGATATAAAAAACTATATTTGAAGATCTTAACTAAATCCATTTATTAATATCTTAAATAATATTTCAGTTTAAGAAATCAATTTCTTAGTTTTAAGGACAAAATTAATGAGATTTGGATTGGGATACCGATAAAGAAAAGTACCCAAATATTGTATTGCAAAAATTGGAGATACAGTGATGCAATTATTGTCCAGACAAGGAAAGAACTGAGAAAAACAGAAAATCTATGTCTGCCCCAAATGGCGTTAAAAATTAAAAGCAAAACAAATGATATAGGAACGGACCAGATAAAAAGCATCCACAAGTTTAATTTTGACCAAATTAAAGTTTGAACATAAATTATTGTTGTGATAGTCCAAAGTGCAGAAATGCTAAGCAAAGTTATAATAAGTTTTTTGCCTCTAAGTCGCCTTTGTGATTTTTCATCTAACAATGTTATATCTTGGTCATTTTGATTATGTTCAGATATTAAATAATCCACAGTTACGTTATAAAACTTTGCTATTTTTGCCAAAACTTCAACATCGGGCATGGCGTCACCATGTTCCCATTTTGAAACAGATTTGTCGCTATAATTCAATTTGTCGGCAAGTTCAAGTTGAGTTAAAGATTTGGATTTTCT
>CANPWE010000089.1 GCA_947581895.1 uncultured Clostridia bacterium
ACAATATATATCCACATCTCCACTCTTACTACCACTTTCCGGCTACTCAAAAGACGAAAATGTTAAACAGTAACATTCTTATACTACTATCTAACATTTTTCATATATTGTAGAGTAGTCAAATTCAATAATTATGTAATGCAGGAAAATATATTAATATGCAGTGAGTGCACAGTTTGGCGCTCCCAAATAAAGTCTTCCACAAAAACCAAGCGCCAGTAAACGAACGGAATATTAATATATTTTCCTGCATTACATAATTATTGAATTTGAAGGCTTATTGCAAAAGCACAAAACAAAGCCGCAGTACAAACACCTCGGCTTTATAATATTTATATTTCAATTGCACATATATTCAAAATATAATCACTTTTAATCAACAAGTGCCGTATCTTTTAACAAATATATATCCCCACTTGTTTCTTTTATATTTTTTAAAATTACAGGATCATCATCTATAACAACTATAACACTACCATCTCTTTCTAAATTTTTTAAATATGTAGACTTCAACTCACTTGAAGATTTAAAATCATTACTTTCTCTTGGTATTATTATTCTATTTTCTTTTTTAAAAAAAGGTGCAAATCTATCTAACCAACCTTGTTTTTGTTCAACACCTTCATCCATTCTAGAAACAGATAAAATATATAATTCAACATTACTCATTTTAGATATTTCTTCTAATTTAGATATAGTTGAAAATAAAGGTCTTTTTTTATCAAAATTAGCTGCTACACCAACTTCATAATCTGCTATAACACCATCCATGTCTACAAATATTTTTATATTATTATTAAATTGCTCTAAATATTCTTTTAAAAACATATATTTACACCACCTTTTACTTTTATTATTTTTGTTTTTTACTTAATTCTTCAAAATATTGTTGTTCACTATTATATAAAGTTTCCCAAGTGCCTAGTCTACTTAATAATTGAGGACATTTACTTTCAAATATTTCACTAACCATTTTAAATTTAGCAGGAAAATCTTGTACAGCTTTTCTTCTACCACTTTCCCTACCATAATTTATTGCAGTTATTGCATCTGGGAATTGATATTCATTAGTTGAATATATTTTTCTAGGTGTATCTATACTTCTTACATAAACATTTATATCTGAGACTAAACCTTGTTTTTTTAATTCTTCTATAGTTCTTATAACACCATCATATGAACCATCATGAGCTGCTTGTTCAACCCATCTTGGTGTTTTTTCTGATAATAAATCATATGCATATCTGAAAAAAGTTGAACCAAAACTTTCTAATTTTGGAACAGCCATAACATTCATTTTAACATTGTAACCATTTTGTTTAAATTTTCTTGCAAAATCTACAAAACCATTTGTGTCTCTTAATGCTCCTTCATAAATAACATCATATCCGTTCTGAAATCAAATAATCTAAAATTTTATTTTTTACATCATTAGTATCTTTTTGTAATAATAAATGTGTTATTTCTGGATATTTTTCATTAACTTCTTTATAAAACGGATGAAGTGACCTTAATTCATCAAAATCTACTGTAACAGCATCTGGAAATTCACTATTTGTTAATTTTCTTAATCTAAATTTTCCAGCACCTGATTGTCCTCCAACTATTACTAATGTTTTATCTTTGCTTTTTCTTTTTCCAATTGTTAATAAAAATTTGGCCTTTTTCTCATAGTTTTCAAAGATTTTTTCATCTTTTATCTTAAATTGTTCTTTTAATTTTTCAATTTCATCTTTACCACTAATTTCCATAATAATCTCCCCTATGATTTTATATATTTTTTTATTGTTTCTTCATCCAAATTATAGATTTTATTTCTATCTTCTATTAATTGAGCCAATTCTTTTTTTGTTTTTTCATCTTTTTTGGATTTATACTCTTCTATCTTTTGTGAGATTTTTTGGATTAAATTTTCTATACTTGCCTCAACTTCAAAATCTTTAAATATTTCGCTTTTATCCATTAGTTGTTATCACCTCAATCGTTTTTTTTGCATCCTTATTTTTATATTATTTTTTTTCGTAAATGTCAATACCTTTCTAATTTTTTATTTCCACATATCACCATTTATGTGTTTTGTTAAAGCCATAATAAAAGCATTTTTTGTTAAATCTATTCTTGACACTTCATTTTTAGTTAAAATACTTATTCCACCTTTTCCCTTACTTAATTCATTTGCATTAAATATTTTATCCATAACTTTCCCAAGTTCTGTTTTCTTTATTTCATCTATGTATTTATCTGGTATTAGAAAACCTTGACTTGTTCCTACACTTTGTAATCCTTCTTTATTTTCTACAACAGCACAATTTATATCAATCCATTCTCCTAATAAATTAGTAATTCCAGCTTCGCTTGATACAAAATAATCAGCCATTATATTATTATTTTTTGCATATTTTTTCAAGTTTTCTACTCTATTTTTAGCTCCTTGTAGCATTTCTTCGTCTACTGGTTGATCTCCTACACCTGAATCTACAGATATTCCTTCTATCTCAACATTATCAAAATATTTTTCAAAAGCTTGTTTTGCTCCTTCGATTTTTCCTGGATTTTTTGTTCCTATTAATATTTTCATATAATTTTCAACTCCTTTATATATTTTTTTGAGACAAGGGGACG
The DNA here is from genome assembly GCA_947581895.1 of uncultured Clostridia bacterium. Classification (GTDB taxonomy): domain Bacteria; phylum Bacillota; class Clostridia; order TANB77; family CAG-508; genus CAG-492. Next base: position 2,623 of record CANPWE010000089.1, read on the forward strand.
GGGTTTTTGTCTCATCCCCTTGTCTCATAAATCAACTTTATTCCTCCTTTCACTAATTAAATTATAATTTATCATATTGTTCATCTGTAACAGGTTCACACCATTCATTTGATGTGTCAACTCCTGGTACTTCTACTGCTATATGACTAAACCATGAATCCTTTTTTGCTCCATGCCAATGTTTTACATTTGCAGGAATTGTTATAACCATTCCAGGTTTAAGACTTACTGGTTCTTTTCCTTCTTCTTGATACCACCCTTCTCCGGCAAGTGCAAATTAATATTTGCCCTCCACCAGATGTAGCATGGTGTATATGCCAATTATTTCTACATTTTGGCTCAAATGTTACATTTGCTAAAAATACTGGACATTTACCTGCTTCTGTTAATGGATTTAAAAAAGATTCTCCTATAAAATA
>CANPWE010000090.1 GCA_947581895.1 uncultured Clostridia bacterium
AGCGTACGGAATGTTAATATATTTATCCCTTTTACATAACTATTGAATTTGACGGCTTATTGCAAAACTATTAAACAATAACTTTTTACTTTTTTTAATAGTTTTCCTTATATTTACCTATATATATACTAAACAATTCCCAAAAAAAAGAAGAAATTTTAATTTAATTTCTTCTTTTTTTCTATTACACATTTCTATTAAAATCCAACAACTGCACCTTTTTGCAAACCATATTTTGTTATTCTAAATTCACCACTAGAAATATTGAAATATATAAACATCATATATTCATCTCTACCATCTGAAAAAGTAGCTTTAGTAGTTAAATATCCATTTCTTTCTACATAACCTACTATAGAACAACCTACAATATTCATATTAGAATATTTTTCTAGTTTACCATCATTGGCTATTTTATTAAGTACTTTATCATCTGCTGGATGCATTACATTTTTATTAGCAATTTCTTGTGCAATATTTTTTATTTCCTGTTTAAAACTTTCTTCTGTAAATGTAGGATGATTTTCCAAAAATTTTTTCAATTGACGTTTTTCTACAAGGCCATCTGCCATTGCACCAACTTGTGAACTACCTATACCAGCTTTAGTTAATACAGTCTGTTTTGCTCTATATTTAAATTTATTAACCTTTGAAATTAAAAAAATCATAACTACAATAAAAACTATAAATATTACCATAAATATTAATCCTCCCATTTTTTTCACCTCCTTATTTTATATTTTTTTATCAAACTTTTTTAATAGGAAAAAAATAATAAAAATAAACAAAAGAAAAACCACAAAATCTACATGTTTAAACATATAGATTTTATGGTTTTATATCCTTATACTTTCTATATAATTCTAATATAAAATATATATACATCATACTTTTTCTCCAATTATCTTTTGTTTTTTATATTACTATTTTAACTTATTTTGATTCCTATTTTAGTTATAACATAACAAAAATAAATTTACAAGTATTTTTTATTTTTATTCTATTGTTATTTGTTTACTATTTTTCCAGAAAATCTAACTCATATAAAACAATGTTACAACTTTTCTATTTTTAAATAAAGAAATTATAATATAACTACTGTTTTTTTCTTTCCTGCATTAAATATACAAACCTTGCTGTTATGTTATTTGGTGCTATTTTAGCAAGTACTCTTAATATTTTTATTCCAATTCCTGGAACAATCATAAACTTATTTTTTAACATTTTATTAATTGCATATTTTGCAACTTTTTCACTACTTAATGAATATAAATTAAATTCAACTCCTGCAACATTATTAAAATTCGTATTTACTGGACCTGGACAAAGTAAGCTAATTTTTACATTAGATTTCGCCTTTTTTATTTCTGCTTTTATACCTTCAGAAAGTTTTACAACATAAGATTTTGAAGCATAATAACTATCCATTAATGGACCTGGCATAAAACCTGCTATTGAGGCCACATTTAAAATATGTCCTTTATTTTTTTTCATCATATCTTTTAAATATAATTTACTTAATATATGAACTGCTGTTATATTAGTTTTTATAAGATTTATTTCTTTGTCTAAATCTGTTTGTGTAAAATCTCCAAATACTCCGAAACCAGCATTATTAATCAATATATCTATATCACTAGCAATTGAATGCAATTTTTTGCAATTATTTTCATCTGCTAAATCCATTGGTATAATTTCTATATTTGTACCTTTTAAACTTTTTTTAACTTCTTGTAACTTTTTCTCATCTCTTGATACAAGTATTAAATCATATCCTTTTTCATCTAATTCTCTTGCCATATCTCTTCCTATTCCAGAAGATGCTCCTGTAATTAATGCTTTCATATATCATACTCCTTTTTTATATAATATATCATATTTTTATTACTATAATTCAATTTTAATATTACCTTTATTAGAATATTCATGTTGTATTTTTAATGCTTCACACGTTTTTGCTATAATTTCATCATATTTGTAATGTTTTAATTTGAATTCATTAATTGCAATAATATTATTTCCCATTTTTTTTATTTGATTACTATATTCACTCCATACATTTTTTATTCTATGATATCTATTATTCTCATATATATTACTTCTGATATTTTTACTATTTGATATGTAATTATCTAATACATTTATTGCTGTTGAAGAAACTTGATAATTTTTTTTGAACTCATGTAATTCATTTCCAATTTTATCATGTTTTTCAACTAATTCAGGATTATTTTTTATAATATCTGCAATAATTTCCTGAATTCTAAACTTAACTTCATAATATTTCTCTATTACCCTTTTGATTTTAGGATATTGTTCTAATTTTTTAGGTACATCTAATACATCTATTTGCTTTAATGGCATTATATATTTTAAATCAACTAATCTTAAATAATTATCATTTTCACTTAAAAATAATAATAATTTTTCTTTATCTATATTTCCAGATAATATTTTTGTATTTAATTCTTCTAGTATTTTATAAAAAGAATCTGCCTTTTCCTCATATTTTTTTAAATATATATTACTACTAAAATAAACATCAGAAACAACTATTTCTGCATATTCTTGATCTTTACCATCTCTATATAAATAAAATAATTCTGATATAGTTTCTAGTAATTCTCTTAAATATGGATCATTTCTAATCTCACTTCTTTTTTCAATATTATCATTTTTATTATAAGTTCTCATACATATTCTTACTATTTGTCTTACTTCTTTAAATACATCATCTTTATCAATAATTCTAGAATTTTTCTTTTTTGTTACATCTTCTAAAACATCTTTTATTATTTTTAAATTTGTTTCATATAAACTATTCAACTTATCATATCCCTTCTTATAAAATACATAATTTAATACAATTCCATACTTCTAAATATTATACATTGTTATTTTTATTATGTAAAGTATTTTTAAAAAATTATTACTATTTAACACTTCTCACATAACCAAACTTTGTAGAGTAGTCAAATTCAATAGTTATGTAAAAGGGATAAATA
>CANPWE010000091.1 GCA_947581895.1 uncultured Clostridia bacterium
CTGCGCGCTTTGTACTCCATTGTTAATATATTTATCCCTTTTACATAACTATTGAATTTGACTACTCTACAGAATTTGGTTATGAGAAAAGTGTTAAGTAGTAATATTTTGGTGTTTAATTTTTTTTATGATTTTGTTAATATTTGCTAAATTTTTAAAAATTTAGTAGTAGAATTAATGGCAAATTTTCTTTATTATAAAAAATTGAAAAAGGCAAATAATAAAAGTGTGAAAATAAAATTTTCTGGGAGTAAAAGATTTTATAATATTTTTTTATTTACTATTTACTTAGAAAATTATAGTTTCACTTTTTAAGGAGGTATTTATTATGGGTGATGATAAATATAAGAAAAAAGAAAGACAGTTGGATAATTTGGAAAACTTGGTGGAGAATTATACTAGAACAGAAAGACATTTAGAACAATATTCTGAAATTGGTAGCAAAGAAAATAAGGATAATGCAAGAAAAAAGCAAGCTGTAAGGGAAAATGAGATTCAAAATTTAAAAACAAATATTATAAATGATGATAATGAGACAATTTCTGAACAAATAAATAATATAGCTGATAATTATGAAAGTACACATAGATATATGGAAGATAATTATAATAAAATTCCTAAAGAAATGTGGGATAATATGAATAAAAAACAGGAAAATAGAACAGAACAAGTTGAAAATTTAATAGGGAAATTAGATTTTGAAGAGGAATAGCTATTTGGCTATTCCTTACTTTTTAATAAACATTTGTACATATATTTTTCCGTATTTTGGACTTGAAACAACTGCTAGGCCAGTATGAGTATAATTTGAATTTAGAATATTTGCTCTATGACCAGAAGAATTCATCCATGCAGTTACAGCTGCACTATTGCTTGAGTTACCAGCTATATTTTCTCCTGCTGATGTATATGAGATTCCATAATTTTTCATCATATTAAATGGTGTTCCATATGTAGGAGATTCATGTGCAAAATAATTGTTATCTACCATGTCTTGTGCTTTTACTCTGGCAACCTTTTGTAGTTCTTGGTCAACTTTTAAGGCTGGTAAACCATTATTTAGTCTTTGCTGATTTATTAAGTTAAATGTTTCTAGTTCATCTGCTGTTAACATTGATGTATTTGATGCAGTAGTATTATTATTAGTATTACCTGAATTTGATGGGGAATTTGTGGATGTTCCACTGGTTATTCCAGAACCAGTAGGATAAATTGGTTTTACATATTCTTGACTAACAGCTCCAACATAATCTCCTTCAATTTGAACAATATACCAGTTTCCAACACCTGCAAAAACTCTGATATATTCATTTTTGTTTACTGTTCCAATTATAGGGTAGCCTGTTCCAGGTCCACTTCTAACATTTAATTTTGTAGCTGTAACTAATCCAGTTGAAAAATCTAATTTGTAGTAATGTTGCATACCAAATGAAGTGGTAAATGTGAATATTAATAAAATTAGAATTATGAGTATTGATAATATTATAGTTTTTTTCTTTGTCATTTTAAAAATTTTCATAAAAGTTGTAAACCTCCATTTTTTATTATTTAATATATATGTCTTTTTTTATTTTTTATACCAATTAGAAAGTTGAAAACATAAATATATATTGATATAATAAAATCGAATTGTGAAATAAATTAGTTATATTAAGTTATAAAAGATACAGAAGGTGAAACAATATGAAAATTTTTAGTAAAATAAAAGATAAAATAAATAGAAAATTACAATTAATACAATCAAAAATAAGGGGAAAAAGATATGTTTATTTACAAAAACCAGTTAAAGATATGAGTTATAATGAAGCATGTAAAGAAGTTATGCAAAAAGAAAGTATTATATTTTGTGGTGTAGATAAATTTAATGGTAGGAATGGTGAGTTAATAAAAAAAGTTATATTTGAAAGTAAGAATAATGATTTTGCAATTGATTGTTTAGTAAAGTTATTAAATAATGATATTATTTCTAAAAGTGTGAAAATAGATTTTATTGATAAGTTTTGTACTTTTTTTGATGATAATGAATTGTGTAGAATAATAGGTAAAAATGATATTGATGATAATTTCAAAGTATTAATTGTAAGAAGAGTGGTTGATAGAATACCAGAGGAATTTATAATAAAATATTTTGATTATACTAATCCAGATATTGAGTATTTAAAAAAAGTTCTAAAAAATGTTTCTGTTGATGGGAAAATAGATATTTTAAATAATTTGAGCAAAGATGAAGTAAAAAAAGAGTTATTGATAGATGAAGTTAATAATTTGGAATTTAATGATGCAAAAAAAATGTATGAACAGGTTGTTGTATATGGATATAAAGAAATAGAAGATTTTTATATAAAAAAAATAGAAACATTGAATTCTGAACAAGCATTAGAAATGTTAAAAGAAATGAGTTATATTTCTCCGAGTCTGGCAGAGGCATTTGATAAAACGATTGAACCAAAAGATGTTAAAGAAGTTGTTGATTATATTAATAATAATAGTGTGAAAAAAGGGGGGTTAATTTATTTAAATAGAAAGTTTAATGTACAAGATAAAAAAGAAATTTTTTATAATATAAAGAATGAAGAAATTAGAAAAAATGCTTTAGTAATTTTTTCAGAAGATTTAGGAAAAAGAGAGTTTGTTAATATGGTAAAATGTGAGACAAATGAAAATATAAAATTAGAAATGATAAATAATGCAAATATGTTTATGAAGGTAAAACAATTTAGTGATGATGAGATTGAGAAGTTGAGGGTTGGTGTTTAGTGGTTTTGCAGTGGGCCGTCAAATTCAATAGTTCTGTAATGCTTTTGCAGGAGGCAGTCAAAAAATCCAAGATAAGTATGGTTGTTGACATATATTATTTTGAAAATGTTTCCCAACAGCGCACAGAGAGTAATAATTCCTGAGTGTGAGGGTCGGATT
>CANPWE010000092.1 GCA_947581895.1 uncultured Clostridia bacterium
CCTGTTCGCCAAGTCCTTTTTTTATAAATTCTCTTTCAACAACATCTGCCGGTTCATTGAATATAAATCCCAAAAGCATAACTTTATCACGGTCTGGATTTACTTTATCATTAAGCCAGTTTTTAACTGTACTTAATTTAAGAGGAAATGTACTTTCTGTTTCTGCATTATTATTTTTAAAATATTCGTCAAATTTTGTTGATAGAACATTATTGAATTCTTTAAGAGGAATATTAAAAATATCCTGTTCAAATGTATCTTCAAAATGTTCTTTTCTATAAATATATCTTTTAAAGTATGAAGAAAAACTAAATCTCTGTATTCTTTCTTTAGCTCCATTTATGATTATTGATATATCTTTAGAAGATAATTCTTTGCCCTCAAACCCTTCGTTGCCTAAGGGTAAATCTTCCATTATTGTTTCAACATCGTTATCAGTTAAAGATATGCCATCTCTTGTAAAATTTGTAGAATTATCATGCTTCATAAAGAATATCCTCCTTTATTGTATTTTCATAATTTAATATTAAAGCAAATATTTCAATTTGTAAATAGTTATCATTTAAAATCTTGTAATAATTAAGAAGAGTCTGTCAAAATATAAAACAGACCCTTGCTTATTTAATAAAAATATTTCTTTTAATACCATATTTATCATTTTCTGCTATTATATCCGCAATCCAAACATTCTATAAATTCACTGAATAACCCATTGTTATCTTGAATATATGCTCTTACATAATTATTATTATGATTGCATTCTAAGCTATCAGATAAAATAGATGTTATATTTATTGGACATTGTAATAGTAAGATTTTATCATTGTCAAAAATATTAACATTTCCTGAAGCAAAAACTGATGATGTATGTATAAATACTGTAATTGCTAATGTAAAAATCTTTACCAACTTCTTAAATAATGTTAAAGTTATCATATAAATCAACTCACTTTTATTTGTTAAGTTTATCAAAACAAGCAGGCTTGAATTTATCTGCCAATGGAACGTTAATGTCAACTATGGTTTTTGGCGATACAATAATTGTATTAACCACCGTAGCATCTACATCTTTGTAATTAATATCAATTTTTTCATTAATAGAATTTTTATCACCTTTGCTATATTGGTTTCCGTTATAATTTATTATTGTAGTAGGATTGGATATAACAGTACCAAGAGCTGCGGCTTTCACCTGTTCAATATTTATTTTATGTTCTGATGAAATCGTATTATCAGAAGCAAAAATATTTATTGACTGACTGAGCATAATAGAGGCGGCTATACCTAAACTTACTAATTTCTTTTTCATAAAAATCATCCTTTCTTTTTTGTTATAAAAATTATTTATTGTTTTTATAGTTACATTATAAAGTGACTGACTCTTTAACAATATTTTTTAATATAAAATTGTGTTATCCGCCAAAATTTTGTACCCAGTAGCCCTTGTAATATCCTATACCTATTTTTTTGTAGTTTGGATTTAAAATATTTTCTCGGTGTCCTTGTGAAGCCATCCACGAATCAATAACACTTTTAGGGGAATTTTGTCCTTTTGCTATATTTTCACCCATGAAGTTAAATTCCTTGCTATATTTTAAAATTCTGTCGGATAAAGTTCGTCCGTCAAGAGAAGTATGAGAAAAATAGGAATTGTTATACATATCTTCAGCGTGACCTTGTGCAGATTTTATTAGATTGTTGTCTAATTCGAGCAAATTCAAGCCGTTTTTAGCTCTTTCTGTGTTTGTAAGCTCAAATACCTCATAAATTTCACTTTGATATTTATTTGTTTCTGTACTTATACTTGTTTCTGTTGTAGATTCTGTTATTTCTTCAGCAATATCAGATTTTATTGTCATAGATGAGATTAAAACATCATAATAATTTAAAAGTTTATCAATATCATTTTTTATTTTTTGATTAATATTGTTAATTTCGCTGCTTATATCAAATAAATTTAAATCTTTGACATTAGTAGTTTTAATATCTCCGTCAGTTGCCGCTATTGTTGGAATCCCTATAGCCATACTTATAGAACATACTGCTAAAATTACCAAAATTCTTCTTTTCATAAAAATCATCCTCTTTTCTTTAATTTTTTTATTCTAAGTTTTTTAACTTATCTTTATTTTACATCAAATATTTTGACAAATATTTTTTAACATAAAAAAATAAGAGATATTAAATATTTTTGCTAATGATCTCTTATTTTATAAAGTATTATTTTTTAAAAATTTTTTTAAAAAATCTTTTTATAATATTATTATTCATTCTTTCTTTTAAGATTTCAATATTATTTTTAACAGTAATAGTTTTTTCCACATTTTCACCTAATTTTACATACCTGATTTTATAAGCTTTTTCAAAATATTCTAAAGCTAAGTTATATTCACCTTGGTTGTAATAAACAATACCAATATTATTATATGAAGTAGTGACGTTTAAAGAATTTTCTCCCAATATTCCTTTGCTTATTTCTAAATCTTTAAAATTAAATTCCAGAGCTTTATTATAGTTTCCTTGTTCGTCATAAACTGCACCAATATTGTTATAGGAATCAGCGACTTTTAAAGAATTTTCTCCCAATATTCCTATTCTTATTTCTAAAGCTTTAAAATGGAATTCCAAAGCATTATCATAGTTTCCTTGGTTGTAATAAACTAAACCAATATTGTTATAGGAATCAGCGACGTTTAAAGAATTTTCTCCCAATATTCCTATTCTTATTTCTAAAGCTTTAAAATGGAATTCCAGAGCTTTATCATAGTTTCCTTG
>CANPWE010000093.1 GCA_947581895.1 uncultured Clostridia bacterium
TACTCCATTGTTAATATATTTATCCCTTTTACATAACTATTGAATTTGACTACTCTACAAAATTTTGTTATGTGAAACATTTTTTGTGTTGATATTATATATTATAAATGATATAATAAGCCAAACAAAAATAAAAGGAATGATAATAGTTATGAATAAAACAATTGCAAAAAATCCAGTAGCAAAACATAATTACAATATAGAAGAAACAATAGAAGCTGGGATTGTTCTTACTGGTACAGAAATAAAATCTATTAGACAAGGAAAAGTTAATCTTAAAGAAAGTTATGCAGGAATTAAAAATGGAGAAGTATATATTTATTCTATGCATATAAGTCCATATGAACATGGTAATATTTTTAATAAAGATCCTTTACGTGATAGAAAATTGCTTTTAAATAGAAAAGAAATTAATAAATTAATTGGAAAAATACAAACTAAAGGATATACACTTGTACCAATTAGTATATATTTTAAAGGAAGTATAGTTAAAGTTGAATTAGGAATAGGAAAAGGGAAGAAACTTTTTGATAAGCGTGATGATTTAGCAAAAAAAGATGCACAAAAGAAAATTCAAAGAGCATTAAAAATATGATAACAAATTTTGAAATTGAGGACAGGAATTTTAAATTATACCTGACTTCAATTTCAAAATTTGTTATCATATTTCAAAGAATTTTTTAATATAAAGAACATATTTTTATATTAATCAAACTAATTATTATTTCTATTGGCATAATACCAAATAAGAGCTATTATAACTATAGCAATTATACCAACTATAATCCAAGTCCATATATCTCTACCCATACCAGTTCCTGTAGTTGAAGTTCTAGTAGCTGTATATGAATTATTAGCTTGATTTCTCATATTATCTCCAGTATTTTCAGTAGCATTTTTCATATCATTTCCAGTATTTTCAGCACCATTTTTTACATCATTACCAGCATTTTCAACACCATTTTTCATATCATTACCAGCATTTTCAGTACCGTTTTTTACATCATTACCAATATTTTCAGCACCATCTTTAACATCATTTGCACCATCTTTAATTGCACCACCAGCTCCATTTGCAGCATCTTGTACCATGTCTGAAGCATCATTTGTTACACTTTTTATACCATTAACAACATCTTGTCCAGCATTTTCTGCAAATACACATGAAAATGAAAAAAATAAAGCCACTATAATAAAAGAAATTGTAAAAATACTTTTTTTCATTGTTTTCCTCCTCTTGAATTTTATATAAAAATACAAAATAAAAAGTTTGTATTTAATAATAGTATTGATAAATAAATTTAAAATATTCAAAATAATTTATAAAAAGTCGAATAATATAAATAAAAGAAGAAAAAATAAAAAAAGGACTTTTTTACACAGTCCCTTTTTATTTTTAAATATTTGTAAAATTTTATTTTAATCTTATAAAAATTGCAATTGCTAACATTATTATTACTACACCAGTTGCGATTAATAAAATGTTTAATATATCAGGCAGTTGCAATTCTGCATCATTTGTTAAATCAGCAGTACCAATATTTGCTGATGAATTATTGCTTTCCGAATCTGAAGAATTAGCTGCTACTAATATAACATTGCTATTATTTGTTGAGATTTCAGTGTTTGTAGCATATACTGATAAATTCATTGAAAATGCCAACATAGTAGCGAGTATTAAAAATGCTTTAAATATTTTTTTCATAATAACCTCCTAAATTAACTACATAAAATATAGCTTTATCTTTTTGTATGATAATATAATATCAAAATTTTTTATATAAGTCTAGTAATTTTTTTAAATTGTTAGAAATTTTGCAGTAAATTTTATTAAAAATTTTCTTAAGAGAGATATATAAGTATATAAGAAGGATAAAACGTGAAAAAATTTTTTTTGTTATATTAGTTGCATAAAATTACATAATATAGTATAATAAGAAACAATGAGTAAATATCTATAATCTGAAAGAACTATGATTGTAGATAAAGCAATAGTTCAATTAATAATTATTAATTGGAGGGTTATTATGAATAATACAAACATGACACATATGGTTGTTTCACTTATGAAAGATGTAATAGAACTCAAGAAAAAAATACATGCTCTTGAAGAAGAAACAGCCAATCAAAAAAAGGAGGTTCAAAATCTGAAAAAAGAAATATGTGTGCTTAAACAAAAAAAAGAGGAAAAAGTAAATAATAATGAAAACAGCAAAACAAGTGTGGAGATGCTTAATCTTTCACCTCGTATATTCAATGCACTTAAAAGAGCACAGATAGAATATGTAGAAGATCTTAAAGGAATGTCAGAACAAGAACTTATTATGATTAGGGATTTAGGTAAAAAAGCATGTGAGGAAATTCATGAAAAACTCAAAGAATTTGATAAAAAAAATAGTCAATAAAATTTTTAAAAAAGCTCTTTTATTAAAAGAGCTTTTTTTATATAATAGTATTATAAAATATAGTTCATAATAATGGTTAAAATGAAGAAATTGTTACTGTGTGATAGTTTTGCAATAAGCCGTCAAATTCAATAGTTATGTAAAAGGGATAAATATATTAACATTCCGTACGCTTACTGG
>CANPWE010000094.1 GCA_947581895.1 uncultured Clostridia bacterium
AAAAGGATAGAATTTCATGTTCATAGTATTGCTTCTAAAGATAGTATGCTTACAAGATATTTTTTATTATTTACATGTAAATTAAAAAAAATAGATTGCATTGCAATAACTGATCATAACGAAATTTGGTTTGCACAAAAATATAAAGATTTCTTTGAAAAACATAAATTAAAAATAATAATTGGTGAAGAAATTTTTACTAATAAAGGTGAAATAATAGGACTTTTTTTAAATGAAAGAATTTCTCCTAATTTATCACCATTGGAAACAGTTAAGCAAATAAAAAAACAAAATGGATTGGTTTATATACCTCATCCTTATGATGAAAAAAGGAAAAAAACAGTATTAAATAGAGATTCTTTAGAACAAATAAAATCTTATGTTGATTTTATAGAAATTCATAATGGAAGAAATATAAATAAATCTTTTTCAGAAATGCAATTGAAAATTGCAAATGAAACTAATTTACCAAAAATAGTTGGAAGTGATGCACATACATTTTATGAAATAGGAAGAAATTATTGTGAAGTAAATTCAATTTGTAAAGATACATTAGTTGAAGAAATTAAAAAAGCAAGCTTTCAAAAAAAAGCTTGTATAAAGTTTGCACATATAAATACTAAATTTGTAAAAATTTTTAAAATGATTTTAAAGGGAGAGTTTGATGGAATATTTAAAATTATCAATAAAAAGCTTAGAAGAGGAAAATAAAAAATTATTTGAAATAATAAATAAAAATTTTGATTATGATTGTGTAGTTTTTATAGCAAAAGGATCATATTTAATTGGAAAAGATTTGGCTACATTTAAAAATGTTCCATTATTAGAGATTTTTTCAAAAAGAAAAGGGGCTACACTAAAAAAAATAGTAAATCCTATTTTGAAGATCTTACCTACAAAAATCAAAAAGGTTTTAAGAGAAAAAGAATTTAATTCTGATGTTCATACCAAAAATTATGAAAGAAAAATTTTTTTTGAAGAAAATATTTGGAAAAAATATAAAAATGTACAAAATATTTTAATTGTAGATGATTCAGTTGATACGGGTTATAGTATGAAATTTGTAAAGGATGAAGTACATAATTTTTTTGATAAAGAAAATAGAAAAAATATAAAAGTAGCAGCATTAAATTGTTTTGAAAAATCAGAAAAAATTGTTAAAACAGATTATTTCGTATATAAAAATACAATATTAGAAGGACCTTGGTCAAATGATTCAAAAGAAAATGATAATTTTATAAAATTGTATAAAGATTGGCATATAAAACAATTATAAAAGATTTATAAATATATTAGTATAGGTAGGAGATATGAAAAAAAATAAAAAAATTTGCTTTATTAGTTCTTCAGGAGGTCATTTGGAACAAATTAATCAATTAAATTTAATAAAAGAACATTATGATTATTTTTATATTACTAATAAAACTATATCTACAGAAAAAATTAAGGATAAGAAATATTTAGTTAAAGATTTATATAGAGGTAAGAATAGAATAAAAAAAATATTTGGTTTAATATTTATGTTTATTGAACAATTAATTATTTTTTTAAAAGAGAAACCAGATGTAATTATTACAACTGGAGCTGGTGTAGTGGTTCCTACATGTATAATAGCTAAAATATTTAAAAGAAGAATAATATATATAGAAAGTTTTGCTAGAATGTATACTGCCAATAAAACAGGAAAAGTAATTTATAAGTTTTCCGATCTTTTTATTGTTCAATGGGAAAGTTTACTAAAAATTTATCCTAAAGCAGTTTATGGAGGTGGGATATATTGATTTTAGTATCAACAGGTACATCTGAATATGAATTTGATAGATTATTTAAAATTTTAGAAAAATTTTGTGAAAATGGAATTTTAAATGGAAAAAATTTAATAGTTCAATTAGGAAATTCTAAATTTCAAACCAATAAATTTAAGTGTTTTTCTATGTTATCGAATGATGAATATAATAGATTAGTTGATGATTCAGAATTTATAATATCTCATGCTGGAACGGGAAGCGTAGTTCCTGCATTGAAAAAAAATAAAAAGATAATTGTTTTTCCAAGATTAAGTGAGTATAACGAACATATAGATAATCATCAATTAGAATTAGCTAATTTATTTGCAAGCAAGAATTATGTATTATGTGCAAAAAACGAAAAAGAGTTAGAAGAAGCAATTAAGAATATAAAAAATTTTAAACCTAATAGATATGTTTCAAATAATGAAAAAATTAATAAAATTATTTTGGATTTTATAGAAAAAATATAGGAGTAGTAGAATGAAAGTTTTAATGGTTGGAAATGCACAATCAGTAAAAGGCGGAATAACAACTGTAATTTCACAATTTATTAATCATAATTGGAGTGAACAAATAAAATTGAAGTTTATTCCAACTTATACTGATAAGAATTGGATAATAAAAATATTTTTCTTTACAAAAGCATATATCAGAATTTTGTTGAATTTTATTTTTTTTAAGCCTGATATAGTTCATATACATATGTCTTATAAAGG